>CAYSBG010000374.1:0-2500 GCA_964429125.1 uncultured Aliiroseovarius sp. | reverse complement strand
AAGCCCGGCCACATCGCCAAGCCACCCCTGATAGGCTGCCATCTCGCGCTGGGTTTGCGCCAGATACAGAACCCCAGCCTCCCGCAGGCCGATATCTGTATCCACCTGCGCGGAAATCTCGCGCCAAAGCCTACGCGCTTCGAGCGCAATCGGCACCTCGGCCACATCGCGCCCCTGGACCCGGATCCAACCCCAGTTACGCGCCGATTGCTCGCCCGCCACCCGGCCTTTCTCCACCAACACCACGCTTTGCCCGGCACGCGCCAGATACAGCGCCGCCGAAACGCCGATAATACCACCGCCGATCACCACCACATCGGTGCTGCTTGGTAGATCGGCCCGATGCGCGGGCGCATCTGCCAGTGAAATCGGAATACCCTGCATCGCCCCTCTTCATCTTGGCCCAAATACCGCGGGGGTGTGGGGGTGGAACCCCCACCCGGTCGACGGGCGCATGCCCGGCGAAACCTATTGCGCCAGCTGGTCCACCAACTTCTCCATGAACGTCCAGCCCGCATCAAACTGGCTGATCTCTATGAATTCATTTTGCTGATGGGCCTGGTCGATACTGCCAGGCCCGCAAATCACCGCCGAAAATCCGCCGCGCTGGAACTGACCGGCTTCGGTGCCATAGCTGACCACGTTTTGGGCATTATCCCCGGTCAGGCGCCGGGCAATCGCTTCGGCCGCCCCGTCCGCTTCCGGCACCAGCCCCGGCACACCGAAACTTGGCTCCACGCTGATGAACGCTGACGGCGCCACCGCCTTCATCGCCGTTTCCACTTCCCGCACTTTTTCCATATAGCGCGCCTTCCAGACCTCGGGGTCGTCCCCTGGCACCACGCGAAACCCCATGATGAACCGGCAATCCTTGGCGGTGATGTTTTCCGCCGTCCCACCATGCACCGTGCCCACATGCGCTGTGGTGTAGGGCGGCTCGAACATCGCGGCCATAGCCCCGGGCGCGGCAGTCATGTTTTCGGCATTAACCTGGTTGGCCCAGTCGATCAGTTTTGCCGCCTCCATAACCGCGCTGACCCCATTTTGCGGCTGCGAGGAATGCACCTCGAAACCACGTACATGGGTTTTCATCGCATAGCCGCCCTTGTGACCTGTCACCACCTTCATCATCGACGGCTCGCCAATGATTGCCCCCGCGGCGCGCGGCATCCGCCTGGCCATTTCCTCGATCATGCTGGGGGCCCCGATACAGCCCACTTCTTCGTCATACGATAGCGCGATCTGCAGGGGGCGTTTGACCCCGCGCTCCAAGGCCAAAGGCACCGCCGCGAGCGCCAGCGCGTCAAATCCCTTCATGTCACAGGTGCCGCGCCCGTATAGGCGCCCGTCTTTTTCAACCACTGTAAACGGATCCGTGTCCCATGCCTGCCCGTCAATCGGCACCACATCGGTGTGGCCCGACAAGATCACGCCGCCTTCCACTTCCGGACCGACATTTGCGTAGATATTGGCCTTGGTGCCTTCCGCATTATAAATTCGGTGCGCCGTGACGCCAAATCCGGCCAGATACGCCTCGATCCAGTCGACGATCTCCAGATTCGATTCGCGGCTAACTGTCGGAAAGCTTACCAATCGGTCCAAAATTTCCCGCGCGCTCAATTTTTGTGCCATTTTTTTCTCCTGTCCGGGGAAACCTGTGCGCCTAACAGGCAAAGGTCAAGCCCGGCCAAAAAGAATTGCCGACCATATGAGAAATCCCGCAAAAAGCGACTTAACCTATTGCCCGATTAATAAATCCTGCTAACAATTTAGCGACGGGGTGGCACAAGACCACTTTAAAACGACAGGGAGATACCTATGCCCGATGGGGCTTCAAAGGTTTTGGACGTTCAAAACCTCAACACCGTGTTTTTGACACGTACTGGCGAAGTCCACGCGGTCAACCACGTGAGCTTCAACCTTGAAAAAGGGGAGTTGCTTGGTGTTGTCGGAGAAAGTGGCTCCGGGAAATCCGTCACCATGATGTCGTTGATCGGTATTCTGCCCAGCCCCCCGGCCGAAGTGCGCGCAGGCTCGGTGATGTTTGACGGCCAGGATCTGCTGAAAATCGACGCGGACTCCCTGCGTGATATTCGCGGCGCGCGCATCGGGTTTGTGTTTCAGGATCCGATGACCAGCCTCAACCCGGTTTTCACCGTCGGCTATCAATTGCGCGAACCGCTGATGCGCCATATGGGGCTCAACAAGCGTCAGGCCAACAAACGCGCGGCGGAATTGCTCGAACTGGTCGGCATCCCCGCCGCCGCCGCACGGCTCATGGATTATCCGCACCAGTTTTCCGGTGGCATGCGTCAACGGGTGATGATTGCCATCGCCCTTGCTTGTGATCCCGACGTGCTGATCGCGGACGAGCCGACCACGGCGCTTGACGTTACCATTCAGGCGCAGATCCTTGAACTGGTCAAAGAGCTGCGCCAAAAACTGGGCATGGCGATCATCTGGATCACCCACGACCTCGGCGTGATCGCCGGCATCGCCG
>CAYSBG010000373.1:0-2504 GCA_964429125.1 uncultured Aliiroseovarius sp. | reverse complement strand
AACCCTTGGCTTTCTGCGAACCGCCCTTCTCCCGGGCTACCTCATGGTGCTGGCCTGCCTGCGCCTCGGGGTAAACGTCGTTTATGTTGATGCACGCGACAACCCGGAAAAAACCCGGCAAATCTTCACCCATGCGAGAATTGATCTCCTGATAAGTGAGGTCCCGGCGCCTGAGAATGCCATTCCACCAGCCTGTCGCAATGTCCTTTTTCCAGAGCGTTTGCCAGCCTCGGAAAAGTGGCTGGCTCCGGTAATTTCAGCTGAAAGTCCTGCCTGGATAGAGCCCACCTCAGGTTCAACCGGGGCGCCAAAGCTGGTCCAGGTAAACCGCGCCACGCTTGGTCATTATCTGCGCATGCAAACGGAGAAAAGCCATTTGACTCAGACCGCTCGGGTCGCTGTCCTGAACGAGATGTGGCTTGATGTGACACTCTCTGGCCTGTGTGCCGGGGCCAGCGTTCATCTGTTTGACCTTCGAAAACACGGCGCTTTCGCCCTCGCTGAATGGTTGCGTGCAGAACGCATAACCGCGCTGCAGACATTCCTTGCCGCCTTTCGTGCCCTCGCGGACGCGACCAGGGATACCTTGCCCGACCTAACCGTGGTTAAACTCGCTGGAGAGGCACTCACGCGTGCAGACGTCGAGAGCTTCACTCGAATTTGCCCATCCAACGCAGTTCTGATGAATTTTTATGGCTCGACAGAACTGAGCCTTGTGTGCCAATTCGATCATCCGCACGCCGCTCCTTTGCCCAATGTAACACTGCCCGTCGGTAAGCCTATTCCTGGCACCGAGGTTCAGCTCCTGGACGAAAAGGGTGATGTGCTTGAGCCGGGTTTGCCTGGCCAAATTCGGGTAATTGCTGATCATATGGCCAGCGGATACCTGAACAACCCCGAGAAATCCGCCGGGGTTTACGCGAGAACACCTGATGGACGATTTAGCCTGACAACCGGTGACCTGGGACGTTTCGATGAGCAGGGTAACCTGATCATCCTTGGCCGCATCGATGACCAGATCAAGATTCGCGGCTATTCCGTGCGCATTGGCGAAGTTGAACAGGCTCTGCGCGCCCTGCCTGGTGTTGCCGAAGCCGCCGTGACCACAACCCGCTCGCCCCATGGCGTTCTTCAATTGGTCGCCCATTATCAACCCGACCCCATGGCCCAAACATCGGCAAAAGTCCTACGCGCTGGTCTGGCGCAAAACTACCCCGCCTACATGGTTCCCAGCTACTTTGTCGTCCACAAGGCGTTGCCACGAACCGATACCGGGAAAATACTACGTAGGGCGCTGCCAGATCCCCTAAGTGACCCAACGAAGGCACCCACGCATGACTTTTCCAGCGAAGACGAAAAAACCATCGCAAAAATCTGGGAGGAAATCCTCGGCCATACCAACTTCGTGCGTGACGATGATTTTTTTGATGTCGGCGGGGATTCCCTCCAGGCGATGTCCATGGTTCTCAAAGTCGAGCATAACCTGAAACAGCGAGTCGGCTATGAAAGCCTGATCCTTCATGGTGCAAGCATTGGCGCTATTGCAAATCGGCTCAAACACAAGGCGCACGCCGGGCCACAAGGGATGCTTCTTTTGCGCAAAGGCAGGACAGGTGGCAATGTCTATATCATGCCGGTCGAAAATGGTGAATTTTCCGATTGGCTCTATGTCCTGAAAGAGATGGAATACGGTGCGAGCTTTTACGGTGTTCATGTGCGTGACCCGGCCGCACGAGACCGCGTACCCAGACAGACCGTCCAACAGCTCGGACAGAAAGCAGCGCAGGATATCCTGCGTCATGACCCTGATGGTCCGCATATTTTGCTGGGCTACAGCTCCGGAACGCAGCTCGCAATCGAGGCTGCGCGCGCGCTCAGAGCCTTCGGTAAGAACATCGCCGGCCTGCTTTTGGTTGACCCGCCAGTGCCGTGGCTCGAACCTTATTATCGCGGCTGGCGTAGCCGGCGAATCCTCGCCCCCGCGCTCAAACACCGAAATTACGCCCTCACGCTCAACCGCGCGGGCCACATCCTTTTTGGGCTTCCGGCGCGCGAGCTCGATGTTGCTGACGAAACTCAGTTTTGGACCTATCGGCCGAAACCACTTGTGCTATCTGCAACTTTTCTTGTTACCGCAACCGAAGAAAGCCCAAACCTCGAACAAAAGCTCTTATTCTGGCAGGGAATCCTTGGCAAAGACGTCGCTAATATGCGCCTGAAAGCGAATCACCAGCACATCATGCGCGCCCAAAATGCCCCGCGATTGGCGCACGCTATTGATAAGTGGTTACAACGAATCGCGCCAGACCAGTAGAACCGAGCCGAAACTACACGCCTATTTTCGCCTGCCCGAAGAAGCTCCCTCTAATGTTCCCATCAGACAAAATGCAGGCTTCTACATTTTTTGGGTTGAACTCCCCGACCAAGCACCATAATCACCACATAGCAACTGTCGCGGGGTGGAGCAGCCCGGTAGCTCGTCAGGCTCATAACCTGAAGGTCGT
>CAYSBG010000372.1:0-2505 GCA_964429125.1 uncultured Aliiroseovarius sp. | reverse complement strand
TCCATGTCAGCTATTACTGGGAGATGACCTTTCCTGCCAATGGCGCGCTTGAGGTCCGCCACGCCTACACGCCGGTGCCCGAGGCCTTCATTTTCGGCCGCACCGATCTGGAGGCGGGCCCGCTGCGCGATGAGGTCTGCATGGACAGCGCTTTTCGCGCCGGGGTCGAGGCGCGCTTTGGCGATGAGGAATATCCCGCCACCACCGGCTATCTGCTGCGTTATATCCTGACCACCGCCAATTCCTGGCGCGGCCCGATTGGGCGTTTTCACCTGATTGTCGACAAGGGCACCCCGGACATGCTGGTTTCCCTGTGCCGGGACGGGATTGCCAAGACCGGGGCGACCACCTTTGAATGGTGGGCCGAAAACTGGGTGCCCAAACGCGATCTGTCGCTCTTGTTCCTGGCCCCGCCTCGGTGATAAAGCCTGCTCAGGAGGTAGGCGCATGAGCAACATTCAGGACCACCCGCTGCGCTACGAGCTGGCCAACGAGTTGCATGCGCGTCCCTTCGCGGCGCTCAACGTGCCCTCGCGCGCCGCCTTTCTGGCGGTCAAGCAACCCGGCAATGCGGCAGGGCGTGACCGAAAGGCCGATTTCGACCACCTGATCCGCCTGCTCGACCGCTACGGTGCCAGCCACCCACAGCCGGGCGCGACGCATTACTTTGGCGAGATCGGCAAACACTGGCTGAAATGGGAAAGCCACAGCGAATTTGTGACCTTTACGATTTTTGCCGACGGGGTGCTGGAGCGCGCCTTTGACCCGGCTGCGTTTGAGCTGTTCCCCGAAGATTGGCTGGCCGATTTGCCAGGTAAACGTATCACCTCGGCCTTGATCCGGATCGAGGCGCGCCCGGAGGACCGCGAAATCAGCGACAAGCTGGGCGAATGGTTTGTGCCCGAAAGCCTGGTTGCGGTCGAAGTGCTGGACCGTGCGGCGGTGTTGGCCGGGGATTTTCGGATTGATACCAGCGGGCATTTACGTTTTGCCGTGTTCGCCGACGCCGGGATAAGCAAACGCCGGGTTGGGCGGATCGTGCAACGGGTGTGCGAGATTGAAACCTACAAGACCATGGCGATGTTCGGGCTGGTCGAAGCCCGCCAGACTGCCGGGAAGATGCGCCAGGTAGGCGATGCGCTGAGCGCGCTGGTCAAGGGCCTGTCCGGCTCGGTCAGCGAAGCCGAGGAGGATCTGGCGGCTCTGTTGGAACTGTCCAGCGAGCTGGAAGGGCTGACCGCGCGGACCTCGTTTCGGTTCGGTGCCACGCGGGCTTATGAGGCGATCGTGCACGCACGTATCGAGGTGTTGCGCGAGCAGCGGTTCAACAACCGCCAGACCTTTACCGATTTCATGACCCGCCGGTTTGACCCGGCAATGCGCACGGTACAGGCGGCGGAAACCCGGCTGGAACGCATGGCCGCGCGCGCGGCGCGGGCGGGCAATCTGTTGCGCACGCGGGTGGATGTGGAACGTTCGGCACAGAACCAGCATTTGTTGAAAAGCATGGATGAACGTGCGGATCTGCAGTTGCGGCTGCAAGAGACCGTCGAAGGGTTTTCGGTGGTGGCGATCAGCTATTACGCGCTGTCGCTGGTGTCTTATCTGGCCTATCCTCTAAGCGAGCCGACCGGCTTGTCCAAGGGGCAGATCACGGCAATTCTTGTGTTGCCGGTGGTGGGGCTGGTCTGGTTGATGGTGCGCCGCATAAAGAAGCATATTACCAAAGCGTGAGGGGTGTGATGGACATTGCACAGATCATCGACATGGACGCCTATCCGATATCTGATGCTGGCTTTCAGCAAATCTCCAAAGCCCGCTATGACGAAACCGGTGTTCTGGTTATGCCCGGGTTCGTTCGGAAAACGGCAATCGAGGCGATCCTGCAAGAGGGCAGGGCGCAGCGCGGCCAGGTCTATGCCGACACCAAGACCCACAACGTTTATTTGTCTGCCCCGGATCCGACTTTTCCGGCAGATCATGCGCGCAACCGTCTGGTGACGTCGTCAAAGGGATGTCTGACAGACGACCAGATTGCCGCGGATTCCCCGTTGCGTCAACTTTACGACAGCGCCCAATTCCGCGGTTTTCTGTGCGCGGTTCTGGGCGAGCGCGAATTGTACGAATACGCAGACCCGCTTTCGTCGATCAATCTGCATTTTGCCCAAACCGGCCAGGAGCTTGGATGGCATTTCGACAATTCGTCGTTTTCCATCACCCTGATGGTGGACCCGCCGGAAAAGGGCGGTGCTTTTGAATATCTAAGCGATGTCCGCGACGCTGATGCGGGCGAGATGGGATTTGATATGGTGGATGCGGTTCTGAACGGGCAGATCACGCCGCAGCGGCTGAAGGCCGATGCCGGAACGCTGACCTTTTTTCGGGGCCGCAACTCCCTGCACCGGGTTGCGCCGAACGCGGGCGACAAGACCCGGATTCTGGCGGTACTGGCCTATAATTCAACCCCGGGTGTTGCCTTGTCCGAAGAGGCGCTGCGTACCTTCT
>CAYSBG010000371.1:0-2525 GCA_964429125.1 uncultured Aliiroseovarius sp. | reverse complement strand
CGGCAATTTCTACGGCTCCCCGCTGGCCCCGGTACAAACGGCGATCGAGGCCGGGCGCGATGTGCTGTTTGATATCGACTGGCAAGGCGCCCAGCAAATCCGAAATTCGGTTCTCGCCCCCCATACCCTGTCGATCTTCCTGCTGCCGCCATCAATCTCCGAACTGCACCGGCGCCTGGTGGAACGTGGCCAGGACGCGCCCGAGGTGATCGCCCGGCGCATGCAGAAAAGCTGGGATGAAATCAGCCATTGGGACGCGTACGATTTCGTGCTGATCAATGATGATCTTGAGGCGACGGATACGCGCCTGAAACAGATCATCAGCGCCACCCGCCTGCGCCGCACCCAGCAGCCGGGCCTGACCGATCACGTGCGCCACCTGCAAGCAGAATTTGAGGAGCTGTCATGAGCATATACCGATTGGGCGCCCATACGCCCGACATCGCCAAAGACGCCTGGGTTGCGCCCGGCGCGCAAGTCATCGGCGACGTGGTGCTGGGCCCCGGCTCCAGCGTCTGGTTCGGCGCGGTACTGCGCGGCGACGCCGAACGCCTGACCATCGGCGCGCGCGCCAATATTCAGGACAATTCCGTGCTGCATACCGACCCCGGCTTTGCCCTGGTCATCGGCGCGGGCTGCACCGTCGGCCACCGTGCCATCCTGCATGGCTGCACCCTCGAAGACAACGTGCTGATCGGGATGGGGGCCACCATCCTGAATGGTGCGCGCATTGGCACCGGTTGCCTGATTGGCGCCGGCGCCCTGATCACCGAGGGCAAACAAATCCCCCCGGGCTCACTGGTCATGGGTGCGCCGGGCAAGGTGGTGCGCACATTGGACGATGCCGCCATCGAAGGCTTGCGCGCCAGCGCCGCCCATTACGCCGCCAACGCCGCCCGCTTTCGCGCCGAGCTACAAGAAACCTGAACCCCTGTTCTTCATCTTGGTGAAAATACCTCGGGGGTCTGGGGGCTGGCCCCCAGCCGGTCGTCGGGCGCAAGCCCGGCGAAACTGTCCTGTCGCAAACGGCCCTGAGGCTGAAACACATGGGGATCTGTGGCGCCTGGTGTTCGTATATGCCATACAGCCGCTCGCGGTTGGAATGCGGGTATTCGTGCAAGAAGGAAAGGGAAAATCCCGCATCAATACAGGCGTTCCCGTTATTGCCGCCGATTTGCACCACGGATTTTCCCGCCAGGGCGATCTGTTCAAGCAGGCCGGTCATGGTTGTATCAAAGGTGGATTAGCCGGGGTGCGCAAAACCGGCACACAGTTCTTTGCACATGGCGCTCTGGCGATGATGCGGCGCCGAAAGCGTTTCGACATATTGTTGAGCCACGGCAATATGCCGAAACGCTCGGAGCCTATTGAGGTTATGAGCGCGTCGAGATCAAGTTGTGTGTCCGCTTGATCTTGAAACGCTTGAGGCATCCCGCGCGCGTCGATTGGCATCGGTTATCCGTTTGGTTTTCAAAGTGATTTCTAGCACGCTACGCCAAAAAGAGAAGACCGCCCCCGGATAGGGACGGCCTCCTGCTCGCGCGTCCCGATTACTCGGGAACCTGCTTAGGCGTTGGCTTTCAGCCAGGCCAATACGGTTTCCGGGCTGGATTCGCCGTAAGGGTCGGCGCCATGGTTGTCTTCGCGGCCCGGCTCTTCGAACCAGGCTTCGACCACACCATCCTTGATCACCGCCGCGTAGCGCCAGGACCGATAGCCAAAGCCGAGGTTGGCCTTGTCCACCAGCATGCCCATCTGGCGGGTGAATTCGCCAGAGCCGTCCGGGATCACCTTGACGTTGCTGAGCTCCAGCGAAGCGGCCCATTTGTTCATGACAAAGGAGTCATTGACGCTCATGCAATAGATTTCATCGATACCGTTGTCATAGAAATCCTTGGCGCCGTTCTCATAACCCGGCAATTGGTAGGTCGAGCAGGTCGGGGTAAAGGCACCGGGCAGCGAAAACAGCACTACGCGCTTGCCCTTGAAGTAATCGTCGCTGGTCATGTCCTGCCAGCGGAACGGGTTATCGCCGCCAATGCTTTCATCGCGGACGCGGGTCTTGAAGGTGATTGCGGGGACGCGGACGCCTGCTTTCATCGGGAATTCCTCTGATCTGTGTTTCTGAGCGGTGCGGGAATCACCCCGCCCGGCGCCCGCATATTAGAAGCGTTCTAAAAGAACCGCAACCGCTTTGCGCCCGCCACATGGCAGCCTTGGCGGTTTTTGCCGGTGACAGGGGCGGGGCGGGCGTCTATAGCAGGCGCAAGAGAGGATGACCGCCATGCGCAACCTGAACCGGCCCGAAAGCCGCCACCCCGAAAAGGCGCATCGCCCCGACCAGGCGCAGCCGAAGAAACCCGACTGGATCCGGGTGCGCGCGCCTGGCGGCAAGGGCTATGCCAATACCCACAGGATCATCCGCGAACATGGCCTGTCCACGGTCTGTGCCGAGGCGGGCTGCCCCAATGTCGGCGAATGTTGGTCGGCGGGGCACGCGACGATGATGATCATGGGCGAGATCT
>CAYSBG010000370.1:0-2525 GCA_964429125.1 uncultured Aliiroseovarius sp. | reverse complement strand
CCCGCTGCAATTCGCTCCAGATTTCCGTCAACGCACCAACCCCGCCGGCAACCATGACGCTAAAGATCACGAACTGGATCAACGCGCCAACGCTCATGTCGCCGCCACGCACGTCGCGCATGCCAACCCATAGCACCCCGACCACGCCGGAAAAGATCAGCGAAATGACGATCACCGTCATCACCGCCCGCGTCGCAATGCGCTTTTTCGCCGACACAAAGCTTTGCTCGGTGACTTCGTTGAACTGGTCGCGCGACAAATCTTCGTGGGTAAACGCCTGCACCGTTTGCACCGACAAAAGCGCCTCGGACGCCTTGCCCGAGCTTTCGGCGATCCAGTCCTGGTTTTCGCGCCCCAGCTTGCGCAGGCGCCGCCCCAGCACGACAATGGGAATGATTACCGCCGGCACGATCAGCAAAACCAGCCCGGTCAGCTTGGGCGAAGTGTAGAGCATCAACCCCATACCGCCGATGAAAATCAACACGTTACGCAGCGCAACCGACACGGAAGAGCCGATGACCGACAAGATCAGCGTGGTGTCCGTGGTGATCCGGCTTAACACTTCACCGGTCATGATGCGCTCGAAAAACGCCGGGCTCATGGAAATCACCCGGGCAAAGACCGCCTCGCGAATATCGGCGACCACCCGCTCGCCCAGGCGTGTGACCAGATAATACCGCATACCCGTGCCCAACGCCAACGCCAGCGCAATCGCCAACGCGGCCATGAAATAGGCATCGATCAAGTCTATCGTCGCGGAGGAAAACCCGTCGATCACCCGGCGCACGGCAATCGGCATGATCAGCGATATCGACGCGGTGATCAGCAGCGCAATAAACGCCGCCAACATCAAAACGCGGTACGGTCGCAGGAATGGCCAAAGCCCCTTCAGCGCACCAATCTTTTTCGATTTTTCCCGCTCTTCAGGCAGGGATTTTGTCGGTCTGCGGGCCATTTCGCGTTCTCCTTTGGCGTTCAGATAGACCTGCCCGCGCCCATGTGCAAGGTCGGCCCGGGCGCGCTGAATGGTAGCGCTCGCCCAGCGACGCCGAATTTTACCCGAACGCCCTGCCCTGTCCGGCCAATTTGCCCTATGCTGAGGGTGCGAACAGGAAGGGAATTCATGCGACAGATCATTGTTCCGGCCTTGCCGGCCTTACTGGCGCTTGGCCTGGCCACTGGCACCGCCACCGCCCAAGGTAGCGTGTTTACCAGCCTTACAGAGGTTGCCCCCCCTACCGGCCCCGGCGCGCGCGAGCCTTCCCTGTTTGCCCTGCCGGGCGGGCGCATCCTGCTGGGCTGGAGCGAACCGGTGCCCGGCGGTTTTGCGGTGCGGGCAGCTATCGGCACGCGCGCCGGCTTTGACGCCCCCGGCACCGTCACAGCGGCGCCAAACCTGTTTGTCAACTGGGCCGACTTCCCCTCGGTCGCGGCCTTTGCCGATGGCACGCTGGCGGCGCATTTCCTCCAGGAAAACGGGCCCTCAACCTATGACTACGACCTGAAAATCGCCCTGTCCGCCGATCACGGCGCCACCTGGTCCGTCCCGCTCACCCCACATCGCGATGCCTCGATACGCCAGCATGGGTTTGCCACTCTGCTGCCGGATGGGGACAACCTCTTGGCAATCTGGCTGGACGGGCGCGCCTATGACATTCGCGGCGCCGACACGCCAGACAATGCCATGCAGCTGCGCGCCGCAACGGTGTCACCGCAGGGCAAGATATCCGAGGATATCCTGTTGGATCGGCGCACCTGCACCTGTTGCCAAACCTCGGCGGCCGTGACCGACAGCGGCGTTGTGCTGGCGGCCTATCGCGACCGCTCGGACCGGGAAATCCGCGACATCTCGGTTTTACGCCGCATCAATGGGGTCTGGTCCGGCCCGACCCGGGTGCATGCGGACAATTGGCAGATCGACGGCTGCCCGGTGAACGGCCCGGCCATCGACACGGCAGGCGAACGCGCCGTGGTCGCCTGGTTCACGGCTGCAAACGACGTACCGGCGGTAAAACTGGCGTTCTCCGACGATGCCGGGACCAGCTTCGGCCCGCCGATCCGCGTCGATCAGGGCGATGCGGCAGGGCGAGTCGACGTTGTCGCGCTCGCCGATGGCAGCGCGTTGATTTCATGGGTAGAGTGGCAAGACGCCGGAGAGGCGTTGATGGTTTGCCGGATAGTGCCCGGTGGTGCCTGTGACGCCCCGGAAACCATCACCCTTAACACCACAAACGGTGTGATCAATTTTCCGCGCATGGTCGGCACGGAGGGCGGGGTTTGGATCACCTGGACCCAACCTCTTGAGAAGCCTGACGCAGGCCCCGAACAGGACCTGACCATTCGCTTGCTGCACGCCCTGTTTTAAAGCATGTCGCGCCCAATCAGATTCGGGCATTCACCAGTCAGGGCGAGGCAGCGCCTGCACAGCAGGTGCGTTCGCCCTGAGCGGTGAATTCAATTTGGTGCGACATCTAGGGCCTGTCCTCATTTACCTTGCGCCCCCGGTTTCAGTCATTTTCCGCCAG
>CAYSBG010000369.1:0-2527 GCA_964429125.1 uncultured Aliiroseovarius sp. | reverse complement strand
CCAGTGCGCGGCGCCGAGGAATTTTCCCGCAAAATCGTTGGCTTCCATTGCTCCGGCACATAGGCTCAGTCCTGTATCGCCAAAGGAAAAAGCATGCGTGATTTTCATCTTCCTGGCCGTTCCGCTGTTTATGCCGCAAAAGGGCTTTGTGCCACCTCCTCGCCTCTTGCCAGCAAAATAGCAGTTGATGTGCTACAGCAGGGCGGAAATGCGGTAGATGCGGCCATCGCTGCGGCTATGATTCTGAACATTTGCGAGCCGCAAATGACTGGGTTGGGCGGCGATTGTTTTGTGTTGCTGAAACCTGCGGGGGAGGAGCGAATTATTGCCCTGAACGGTTCCGGACGAGCGCCCGGCGGGCTTAGCGCCGAAGTCCTACGCGAAGAAGGGCATGAAACCATGCCAGTTCGCCATATTTCTGCCGTTACCCTGCCCGGCGCAGTCGATGCTTTCTGCACGCTAAACAAGGATTGGGGGAAGTGGGATCTGGCGCGATGTCTGGCTCCGGCCATTCGCTATGCACAAGAGGGTGTGCCGGTTGGCGAGCGCACGGCATTTGACTGGTCAATTGCCGCGCGAGATCACTTTCTGAGTCCGGCAGCGCAGAGAACATATTTGCCAAACCATCACGCCCCTCAGGCGGGGGATATGTTTGCCGCTCCCGCTCAGGCGAAGGTGCTGCAACGCATCGCTAAGGAAGGGCGCGCTGGTTTTTACGAAGGAGAGGTTGCAGCTGACTTGATTGGCAGCCTCCGGGCGCTGGGTGGCACGCATACGCTGGACGACCTGGCTGCTACCAAGGCGACATATGGTGACCCGATTTCTGGTAGGTACCGTAATGTTGAGCTTGTTGAGCATCCCCCGAACGGACAGGGCGCTACGGCGGTGCTGATGGCCAACATCCTTTCAAATTTTGACATGGCCACGCTTGACCCTTTTGGGGCAAAACGAGCGCATCTTGAGGCCGCAGCCGCACGCCTTGCCTATGATGCGCGCGACCGCTTTCTGGCGGACATGGATCACATTTCACGCTTGGAATATATGCTGGCGAAAGAAACCGCGTCTTCCCTTGCAGCGTTGATCAACCCCAAGCGTGCAATGAGCTTGCCGGCCCGCCTGTCTACCGAGAATATTCACAAGGAAACGGTCTATCTGACAATAGTAGACCGGGACCGGATGGCCGTTTCGATGATCTGTTCCGTGTTTCACAGTTTTGGATCCGGCCTGGCCTCCGAGAGATTCGGCATCCTGTTCCAAAACCGTGGCGCAGGTTTCAGCCTTGAGGCGGGTCATCCGAATGAAGCGCAGGGCGGTAAGCGGCCAATGCATACCATCATCCCGGCAATGCTACGTGAGGGCGGTCGCGTAACCATGCCATTTGGCGTAATGGGTGGAGCTTATCAGCCGGCCGGGCATATGCGTCTGATGGCAAATCTGGTCGATTTTTCGATGGGGCCCCAGGCTGCTCTGGATGCGCCACGCTCTTTTCCAGATGGTCCGGTGCTCAAACTTGAGCGAGGGTATGACCCTGTAACTGTCGAAAAGCTTGCCGCAATGGGCCACAACATTGAAGTGCCGGAAACTGCGCTTGGTGGCGGGCAGTTGATTCACATCGACCACGCACGCGGGGTGCTGGTAGGGGCATCTGATCCACGCAAGGACGGTTGTGCTTTGGGCTATTGAACAGCGCTGGGCGGGGAATGTGCCCACTTCCCGGTCTAATTCAACTGGAATTGCAGCGGGTATTGCCCATCTTCGAAATCGCCGAACAGATCATCGAGATCGGGATGGCTGATCGGTTCGCCAGAATAGTCCGCGATCAGATTCTGCTCTGAAACATACGCCACATAATAACTTTGATCGTTTTCCGCCAACAAATGGTAATAAGGCTGATCCTTGTCAGGCCTGCTTTCTTCGGGAATGGCGTTGTACCATTCCTCGGTATTGGCAAACATCGCGTCCACGTCGAAGACAACTCCACGGAATGGGTGCTTGCGGTGGCGGACAATCTGTCCAAGATTATATTTTGCACGCGTCTTCAACATGGTCTTTCGGCCCCCACGCTTTAGTATCGCTTAACCAAGGTCTTTGTCCATGCGCCAGAGTCCATTTTCAAGGAAACAGACTGTGGACACACTCCTAACAGTAACCGCGACTGTCGCTCCGGTTTTTCTACTTGCGGCAGTTGGCTTTGCCTGGGTTTTGGCAGGTTTTACTTATGATATTCAATTCGTTACACGTATGGCGATGACGTTGGCAGTTCCAGCGTTAATCTTTACCGCCCTGCAGAAAACGGAAATTGCCCCAGCGGCCTTAAGTGCAATGACGCTGGCGGCTTTGCTGGCCTATGGAATTCTGACCTTGGTAGCCTGGTTATTCACTCTGGCTACCCGGTTAGAGATTCGCACATACATGGCGCCAATGATTTTTGGCAATACCGGCAACGTGGGTTTGCCTCTGGCCCTGTTTGCTTTTGGCCAGGAGGGGTTGGGTTTTGCTGTGGTAGTTTTTGCGATTTCGGCAATCT
>CAYSBG010000368.1:0-2531 GCA_964429125.1 uncultured Aliiroseovarius sp. | reverse complement strand
AATGGTTTCCTTTGTTGCACGTGGCGTAACGCTGGCTGCACGTTACCCGGCACTTGAACGCACCGCCACCTGACGCCTATTCATCTTGGCAGAAATACCTTGGGGAGCGCGAGGGGTGAAACCCCTCGCACCGACTTCCCAAGACGCTCTCAGCTTGGCAAGCTGCAGCCCTTTCCCTGTGCAAAACCGCGCGTAGCGCGGCCATTGAGGGAGAAAATTTTTTTTAAAATTTTTCCTTAGCGTAGGGCGCGTTGTCCGATTTTTCTGGCGAAAAATCAGTTGGCCTCCGGTCTCAGACCAGCTCCAGCACTTTTTCGGGGGGGCGTCCCAGCCGGGCGAGGTCGCCACGAATGGCAATTGGGCGTTCGATCAGGCGCGGGTGTTCGGTCATGGCTTTGATCAGCGTTTCACCGTTCACATCGCGACTCAGCCCCAGTTCTTTGAACAGCCCTTCTTTGGGCCGCATCATTGCAAATGCCTCTACGTCCAGCGCGGCCAGCACGTCGCGGATTTCCTTTTCGCTGGGGGCGTCGTCCAGGTACTTTCGGATCTCTATCTTAGCCCCGGTTTCGTCGAGCATCTTGAGCGCTTTTCGCGATGTCGAACAGCGCGGATTATGCCATAACGTGATTTTCATAAGTAGTCCTCTCTTCCGCTTCCCACGGCCTCAGCGAGGGTTTCAAATCCGTCGCGTGCCAGTAAATCATCAAGCCCCCGGGCGATTTCCCCGACTAACGACAATCCATTATAAACCAAAGCCGTGTACAGTTGCACTGCCGAGGCGCCGGCGCGAATTTTCGCATAAGCCTGCGCCGCGTTGCCAATGCCACCAACACCAATCAATGGTATGGTTCCATCGGTCAACTGGGAAAGCTGCGCCAAAACTCTCGTAGACTTTTCGAACAATGGTGCGCCTGACAAGCCTCCAACTTCAGATTTATTAGTACTTTTCAAACCTTGCCGGTCCAAGGTGGTATTCGTGGCGATCACTGCATCGACTTCGCTTTCCAGTAGAATTGCAGCCATTTCGCCAAGTTCGGCCTCGCCAAGATCCGGGGCGATCTTGACAAAGATCGGGATGGGTCGGGGCAGGGTTTCACGTATTGCGATCACCCGGTCAATCAGGGTCGCCAGCGCCTTGGCCCCCTGCAAGTCCCGCAAGCCTTCGGTGTTGGGGGAGGAAACGTTGATCGTGGCGAAATCCACATGCGCGCCGCACCTGGCCAGGACGCGGGCATAATCCCCGGCGCGGTCGTCGCTATCCTTGTTGGCGCCCAGGTTGAGGCCCACGGGAACCTTTTGCCGATTGCGTGTGGACAGGTGTTGAGCGGCGGCGTCCATACCGGCGTTGTTAAAGCCGAAACGGTTGATCACCGCGTGATCGGCGCGCAGGCGAAACAACCGTGGCTTGGGGTTGCCGGGCTGGGCATGCGGGGTTACTGCGCCGCATTCGACAAAACCAAAGCCGGCGCGGGAAAGCTCGTCCACGGCCACGCAATCCTTGTCATAACCGGCGGCGAGGCCAATGGGATTGTCCAGAGATAGCCCACAGAGATCGGTTGCCAAACGCGGTGAGGTAACGGGTCCTGGTAACGGGGCCAGCCCGGCGCGCAACGCCACCAGCGAGGCCGCATGGGCGCGCTCGGGGTCCATCCGATGCAGCGCGGCAAGGCCTATGCGTTCGACCGGCTTCATATCATTTCGCGGGGAAAGACGTGCGCGCCGTCCCGCAAGGGCATCGGTTTGGCCCACACCACGGCGCTGCGCGGTAACGGCGCATAGAGGTGGGGGAAATCGTCGCCACCGCGCGATTTCTCCCAGATCACCGGGATTGGCAGCAGGTCGGTTTCGACGGCGGCCAGGATCAGTCCCTCGTCCCCGGCAAAGTGGCGCCGGGCGGTTTCCGCAGCCTGGGTCGCTGTGGAGAAGTGGATGAACCCGTCCGACAGGTCGACCGGCGCGCCACGCGTTTCGCCGGAGGCATCAAGGTCGTCCCATTCAGGGGCGCGGAAAATCTTGTATATCAACATGGGCGCGTCATGCCCTCTTGCGGCCAACTGGTCAAGGGCGGGCGCTGTGGGGTGACATACGGGTGTTACTTTGACAGGGCACAGAAAAGGCGGCAAACTAGTCGGATCGAAAAACAGAGAGGATGTTCTATGAAAAAGTCTGCCCGCGCCCTGGCTGCCGCGCTGCTTGGCTCCAGCATGTTGATTGGGGGTGCTGCTGCGCCGCTCTACGCCCAGGAAGACCAGCAAATAAAGCTGACCATTCTGGGGGTCGGGGATATTTACAATTTCGCCGATCATCGCGGTCGCGGCGGGGTGGCGCGTCTGAACGCAGTGGCCCTGGCCGAACGTGCGGCCAATCCCAACACCATATATGTATTTGACGGCGATATGCTGTCGCCGTCGATCCTGTCGGGCTTTGACAAAGGTCAGAACATGATCGACCTGACCAACATGGTGCCGTTTGACATTGCCGTTCCCGGCAACCACGAATTTGACTTCGGCGTTGATAACTTCATGGAA
>CAYSBG010000367.1:0-2567 GCA_964429125.1 uncultured Aliiroseovarius sp. | reverse complement strand
CAGATCGCAGCGGGCGATTTTTACTTAATTACAGGGCGACGGGCCATTCGTCACGCCTTGGCAAAGCGCGTCCTTGGTGATCCAGCCTGCATCGACCACCACGTCCAGATTGTCGCGGGTGATCGGCACGGGCGCCAAGAAGATCGCGGTCATCTCGGTGCCAGCCGGGGAAGTCCACGAGCCTGCACCCTCGACATCGGCCATAGCGGTTCCCGCGGCCAATGCTGCGGCGATTTCACCCGCGGCCTTGCCCAGCGCGCGCGCATCTTTCCAAACCGAAACCGTTTGGGTGCCACTGGCCACGCGGTTCAGCGCCGCATGGTCACCGTCCTGGCCGGAAACCGGGATACCATCCATGCCCTGCGCTGCCAACGCGGCAACGACGCCACCTGCGGTCCCATCATTGGAGGCCACGACCGCATCCACCTTGTTGTCCTGCGCGGTCAGGATCTGCTCCATATTGCGTTGCGCGTTGGCCGGAAGCCAACCATCGGTATAGGCCTCGGCAACGATGGTGATATCGCCTGCATCAATGGCGCCCTGAAGCACTTCTTGCTGGCCGCCACGCAAGAAATCGGCGTTCGGATCGGTAGGCGAACCCTTGATCATGACGTAATTTCCGCTCGGCATCGCCGCCAGCACGGCACGGGCCTGCATCCGGCCAACTTCGACATTATCGAAGGTCAGATAAAAGGCGCGCGGATCTTCGATCAGCCGATCATAGCCGATTACCGGAATGCCCTCGTCCGCAGCGGCATCGACCGCCGGGCCAATAGCCTGAGCGTCTTGCGCCAAAATGATCAGCGCATCCACCCCCTGGGCGATCAGGCTTTCCACATCCGAAAGCTGCTTGGAAGCCGAGCTTTGCGCGTCGGTCGAGACATAGGTCATACCAGCCGCTTCCAGCGCCGCCTTGATCGCCGCCTCATCGGTTTTCCAGCGCTCTTCCTGAAAGTTTGACCAACTCACGCCCACGGTTTGCGCAATCGCGCTCGTCGCCATAGCCACACCAATAGCGGTCGCAGTAAATAGTGTTTTCAGTTTCATGTTTTCCTCCCAAAATGAACTGGCCGCACGGCACCTCTTCAGGGAGCGCCCCACGCCACACCTGACCTTAGCATATTTAATTCCAAGGTCTAATTAAATCAGGAAAGCGAAGTGACTTTTCTTGTTTTCTTGTACCATCGCGTTAAACTCGGCCAAGGTATGCTTGATTTGCGGGGGAAAAACCATTCCAGCACAAACAACCAAAGGCCCGGCGCGGCAGCGGCAGGCGGGGCGTCGCCAGGTTTTGTCGGTGATCCGCCAATCCGGACAGATTGCCCGCATAGACATCGCGGCCCATACTGGCGGCAGCCCGGCCACGGTCACAGCCATCACCGCCGAATTACTGGAAGAGGGTCTCATCGAAGAACACATCCCCACCCGGCCCGCCACCAGCAGCCGAGGGCGACCGCGGGTGGCCCTGAAAATACGCGGCGCCGCGCATATCATCGCCGGGATCAAAGTAGCCGCTCATGCCGCTACGGTGTGCTTTCTGGACTTTGAGGGCAAAAGTTGCGGTGCTTTTGAAAACCCATTGCCAAAGGCCGCATTGAAGGCCGAAGAAATGGTCGCCTTTTTGCGCAGCACGCTGGAAAAAGCTTGCGCCGCAACCGGCCACCGGCTTCAGGATCTATCGGCCTTTGGCCTTGGGGTCGCGGGCATCGTCGATGCCCGGCGCGGGTTGGTTTATTGGTCGCCAATTCTGGCCGAGCGCAACGTCGAACTGGCGGCAATGCTGGCCTCTGCCTTGCCAATGCCGATCTTCATCGACAATGACGCCAATCTGGTTGCCAAGGCCGAACACTTGTTTGGTTTGGGCCGGGGGCTGGACGATTTCATCGTCATCACGGTAGAACAGGGCGTCGGCATGGGAATCGTGCTTGGCGGCAAGATTTATCGCGGCAACCGCGGGTGTGGCACCGAATTCGGCCATACCAAGGTCCAGTTGGACGGCGCCCTATGCCGTTGTGGCCAGCGGGGCTGTCTTGAGGCGTATGTCGCCGATTATGCGCTGCTGCGTGAGGCTGGCATTCTCGGCCCGGTCCCCGATTCAACCCCGCCGGCAGATCAACTCAATGCGCTCTTTCATGCCGCCGATTGCGGCGACGAGACCGCGCGTTCGATCTTTCAGCGCGCCAGCCGGATGTTTGCCTTGGGGCTGGCCAATGTCATCAATGTCTTTGACCCGGCCCTGATTATCCTCTCGGGCGAGCGCATGCAATTTGACTATTTTTACGCACCCGAAATGATGGAAGCTGTCAGATCCAACATCTTGCAGATTGACGCGCCGCTGCCGCAAATTCAGGTCCACGAATGGGGCGATCTGATGTGGGCCAAGGGCGCGGCTGCCTTCGCCATGGAGGGGATTTCGGATATTGCGGTACGGGAGATGGGAAAAAATGCGCATTAGTCTGGTCTTCTGGGCCTTGCTGGGCGCGCCCTTGGCGGCGCAGCCGGCCCCAGCCTCGTTCTTCACCCCGGCCCCATCCTTCACCCCTACCCCGGTGCCCGCCCACCAATAT
>CAYSBG010000366.1:0-2572 GCA_964429125.1 uncultured Aliiroseovarius sp. | reverse complement strand
TCCGGGACGACAGAAAACAGCCACCGAAAAACGCTTGATAAAGACGGATGCTCTAAATGGAGTCTTCGCCCGCAGCCTCAATCTCGGCGGCGCGTTTTTCCACCAGCCCGACAATGTGTTCAATCATCTCCTGATTGCCCAGCTTGTGGTCCTGTTTGCCGGCCACATAGACCATGCCCGCGCCGGCCCCCCCGCCGGTAAAGCCAACATCCGTCATCAGCGCTTCGCCCGGCCCGTTGACCACACAGCCGATGATCGACAGGCTGAGCGGGGTGTGGATATGCGCCAGACGGTTTTCCAACTCGGCCACGGTGGCAATCACGTCAAAGCCCTGCCGGGCGCAGGAGGGGCAGGAAATGATATTGACCCCGCGATGGCGCAGGCCCAGGCTTTTGAGGATTTCAAAGCCAACCTTGACCTCCTCAACCGGATCCGCCGACAGGCTGACGCGGATGGTGTCGCCGATCCCGGCCCAAAGCAAATTGCCCAGGCCAATGGCGCTTTTGATCGTGCCTGAGACAAAGCCGCCGGCTTCGGTAATGCCCAGATGCAGCGGCGCGTCGGTGGCGTCGGCCAGCGCGTGATAGGCCGCGGCCGACAGGAACACGTCCGACGCCTTGACGCTGACCTTGTATTCCCGAAAATCGTTGTCCTCGAGCAGGCGGATATGCTCCAGCGCGCTCTCCACCATCGCCTCGGGGCATGGCTCGGCATATTTCTCCAGCAGGTGTTTCTCAAGGCTGCCCGCGTTAACCCCGATGCGGATGGAGCATCCGTTGTCCTTGGCGGCGGCCACCACCTCGCGCACCCGTGCCGCATTGCCGATATTGCCCGGATTGATCCGCAAGCAGGCCGCGCCGGCCTCGGCGGCCTCGATCGCGCGCTGATAGTGAAAATGGATGTCGGCGACAATCGGCACCGGGCTTTCGGCGGTGATCTCGCGCAACGCGGCGGTGGCGGCAGCATCAGGGGTCGAGATGCGCACGATGTCCGCGCCGGCCTCGGCTGCGGCCAGCACCTGGGCCAGCGTTGCCCTGACGTCAGAGCTGTCGGTATTGGTCATGGTCTGCACGGCAATCGGCGCGTCGCCACCAACCGGCACGTTGCCCACCTTGACCTGCCGGGATATGCGCCGGGAAATGTTGCGCCATGGGCGAATCGGGTTATGTGTCATTGGGCCCTCGTTTGATGTCTGCGCAAACCGGCGTCTTGGACCTGTGAGTAGCGCGCCAAATGCGGGGCTGCAAGCGGGAGGTGGGCGGATTTCCTGACCGGGCCCAGTGGCATAGGCCGCGCGCCTATTGGCCCGCAGTCAATTCGGCCACATAGGTCGCCAGATCGGCGTCCTGGGTCAGATCGGCCGGATCAAAGGCTTCGGCCAGGGCAACGGCGGAAAGCTGGATGTTCTTGACCACCGACGGGCCATCTCCGGCAGGCCCGTACGCCGTGCCATTAACCGCAAAATAAACCGATCCGGCATTACCCGAGCGCAGAACCGGTGGGTTTTCGGTCGCCGGCAGCACATATTGCTCGCCAGCTTCGAGGATTTTTTCAAGGATGATCGACCCATCCGCCGCCTGTACCCGCACCCAGGACGGGCGCACGGCGAAAAGCACGACTTCCGGTGCGTCGGCGCCAAAGACCTGCACGGTGCCGCCAGGCGCAGTTCCGGGAAGGCTCCCTTGCGGGCCGGTTTCGGCCTCGGCCAGTTGCTGCGCCTGGGGGGCGTTGCCTGTGGTGTCAGTCGTAGTGCCCTGCCCCGGGGCCAATGGTGCGGCGCGCGAAACATTGGCCAGCACGCCGACCTCGGCCGGGTCAAGCGTGGAAATCGGCCCGTCGCGGGCGATCAAAACCGGCACGTCCAGCGCCTGGGGGCGATAAAGCCGGTCAAGTGCTTCGACCGACGGCGGGGTGTTGAGCCCCGCCCCGCCGGTCACATCGGCAATGTCACTATTGGCGCCCGAGAAATCTTCGAGTTCCGGCACCACACCGGCGCTTTGCTCTACCGGTGCGAAATCAACCTGTTGAATTTCCTTGAGCACGGACCAGCCGCCAAAGCCGATCACCCCGATCAACGCCAAGAGCGCCAGAACAGAGCCGATGGCGCCCGGCTCGATCCCGGCGAATATGCTTTCCCCCTGCGGCACAAAGGTGGCGTCGGGATTGGCCAGCGGATCGCCGGCATAGTCGCGTTTGG
The DNA here is from genome assembly GCA_964429125.1 of uncultured Aliiroseovarius sp. Classification (GTDB taxonomy): domain Bacteria; phylum Pseudomonadota; class Alphaproteobacteria; order Rhodobacterales; family Rhodobacteraceae; genus JAAEUB01. The sequence continues at coordinate 375 of CAYSBG010000366.1, read as the reverse complement.
CCGGTTTGATCGAGGACGCATCCGCAGAAAGCCCATGGGCGGTGGCAAATCCGGCCTCCTGGCAAAACGCCTGATAGGCCCATTCCGGGTTCATGTTCAGATAGCGCGCGTAAGAGCGCACATAGCCGGCAATAAAGCCGGGGGATTCAAACGCTGAAGGATCAGCATTTTCGATGGCCGAAATGTAGTTGGCTTTGATCTTCAGCTCGCGTTGCACATCAAGCAGTGATTTGCCAAGCGTTGCCCGCTCGCCGCGCATCAGGTCCCCCAGACGCAATTCGAAATCGTCAAAGCCACGGGGCTCGGCCGTTTCTTCGACTTCTGGTGTGCGCCACCGACCTATCATACCAGCCCGACCATGCGAGTTCGTGTCCC
>CAYSBG010000365.1:0-2572 GCA_964429125.1 uncultured Aliiroseovarius sp. | reverse complement strand
CTGGACATGCCTGCGCGCCTGGCAATCTGGCTAACGGTCACGTCCAATGAGCCAGCTTGGCCAATTTCACTGATTGTCGCTTTTATCAACGCGTCGCGTCGTATAGGTTCCATTCCAAGCTTGGGCATGACGACTCCTGAAGAATTTGCCATGTCGAGCTTGACAGGATTTTAATTGACTCGTCAATCAACAAAACAGGGAGCCTCCCAATGACCTTCAAAACCCTCCTCTCTACGGTCGCGCTCAGCGCGCTGGCCAGCACGGCTTTTGCTGCGGGCGATTGCTCCAAAGTGGTGTTCTCGGATGTTGGCTGGACCGACATCACCGCCACCACGGCGGCAACTTCGGTGGTGCTTGAGGCGCTTGGCTATGACACCGACACCAAGCTGCTGAGCGTCCCGGTTACCTACACCGCCATGGGCCAGGGGGATGTTGACATCTTCCTTGGCAACTGGATGCCGACGATGGAGGCCGACATCGCCCCCTACCGCGAGGCCGGCACCGTCGACACCGTGCGCGAAAACCTTGAAGGCGCGAAATACACGCTCGCCGTCAACAAGGCCGCGATGGACATGGGCATCGCCGATTTCGCCGATATTGCCGCCCACATGGACGCGCTTGAGGGCAAGATTTACGGCATCGAGCCGGGCAATGACGGCAATCGCCTGATCCAGGACATGATCGCCAACAACGCCTTTGGCCTGCAGGGGTTCGAGGTTGTGGAAAGCTCCGAGCAAGGCATGCTTGCCCAGGTCAAACGCGCCACATCCAAGGGCGAGCCGGTGATCTTCCTGGGCTGGGAGCCGCACCCGATGAACGCCAATTACGACATGGGCTATCTGACCGGGGGCGACGACTATTTTGGCCCCAACCTGGGCGGCGCCACGGTCTATACCAACACCCGCGCCGGCTATGTTGACGACTGCCCCAATGTCGGCGCCCTGTTGGGCAACCTCAAATTCACCCTGGCCATGGAGAACGAGATCATGGCCGCCATTCTGGACGATGGCGAAGACGCCGAGGACGCGGCCAAGGCATGGATGGCCGCCAATCCCGACACCTGGAAAGCCTGGCTTGACGGCGTGACAACCATGGACGGCGGCGACGCGGTCGCAGCGGTCAGCGCCGCGCTGGGCATGTAAGCTGGAACGGGCGGGCCTTTCTTCGGCCCGCCCAACCGCCAAACCTCGCATGTCCAACCCGGTTTATGTCGCCTCACAAGGTCCCGAAGACTGGCGCTTGCGCCTGGGAAATCCGCAACGCCAATGGCGCCACGGATTTTCCGCCATGGCCACCGCGCTGACCTGGGAACATGCCACCGGGTTGCCGCCCGAGATAGACCGGCTGCTGGGGCCGGGATGTGATGTTCTGCTGCGCCTGGCCGAACACAAGGTAGCGCTGCCAGGGCGCGGTGGCGCCAGTCAAAGCGACGTTTTTGTCTTTGCCTACACCCCAACGGGGCGCGTGGCTGTTGCCATCGAAGCCAAGGTTGACGAACCTTTTGACCAGCCGTTAAGCCAATGGCTGGCCAAAGGCGCCAGCAATCGCCGGGATCGGTTGGCTGGCTTGTGCGAAATTCTTGGCCGCTCGGGGACCATGCCCCCGCCCTCGCTCTACTACCAATTGTTCCACCGCACCGCCGCAGCGGTGGTCGAAGCCCGACGGTTTGGCTTTCCCCGTGCAGCGATGATTGTCCAATCATTCTCGCCAACCCATAAATGGCTGGACGCATTCGCGGCATTCTCCCGGTTTATTGGCGCCGAGACCGGGTTGGACAAAGCCGCAGACTGCACGCTGGAGGACGGTCTGCGCCTGACCCTTGGCTGGGCACATAGCCCGATACCGGCCAAGGACGCGCGACCGACCAATACCGACGCACAAGAAAGGCGATGATAGATGAACTGGTTGACCGACACCAAAATCCCTATCGGCAAAACCGCCAAAAAGGCGTTTGACTGGCTTCAGGATACGGGCGGGCCGTTCTTTGACTGGCTGAGCTGGGTGATGGAGGGGTTGATCAACGGCATCCTCTGGGTGTTTCAAACCCCCCACCCTCTCGTGGTCATCGGCGTGATCACCGCCATCACCTGGGGATTGCAGCGCAACTGGAAAACCTGCCTGTTCGTGGTGCTGGGGTTCCTGTTCATCCTCAACCAGGGCTATTGGGAGGAAACCACCGAAAGCCTGACGCTGGTGCTGTCGGCCTGTGTGGTGTGCATGGGGCTGGGGGTGCCGATCGGCATCGCCTTGGCGCATCGCCCGCGCCTGTATCGCGCCATGCGCCCGGTGCTTGACCTGATGCAGACCCTGCCGACCTTCGTCTACCTGATCCCGGCCATCGTGTTCTTTGGCATCGGCATGGTGCCGGGCCTGATCGCCACGGTGATCTTCGTGCTGCCGGCACCGATCCGACTCACGCAACTGGGCGTCGCCTCGACCCCGCAACCGCTGCTGGAGGCCGCACAAGCCTTTGGCGCCACCCCGCGCCAGACGCTATGGAAGGTCGAACTGCCCTATGCGGTGCCGCAGATCATGACCGGGCTGAACCAGACCATCATGCTGAGCCTGTCGA
>CAYSBG010000364.1:0-2575 GCA_964429125.1 uncultured Aliiroseovarius sp. | reverse complement strand
GTTCACCTGGTGGCAAATGCCGGTGCCCGGCGGCACCACGCGGAAATTGTTGAACGCGGACTGGCCCCATTTGAGGAAGGTATAGCGCTCGATATTGCGCTCATACTCACGCTCCACATTCATCTGGAAGGCGCGCGGCGTGCCGAAATTGTCGATCATTACCGAGTGGTCAATGACCAGATCGACCGGATTGAGCGGGTTGATTTTTTCGGCGTCGCCGCCAAGGTCAATGATGCCGTCGCGCATGGCCGCAAGGTCCACAACCGCCGGAACCCCGGTAAAATCCTGCATCAGCACCCGGGCCGGGCGATAGGCGATTTCGCGCGGGTTCTTGCCGCCCTGCGCCGCCCATTGGCCAAAAGCGCGGATGTCGTCAAGGCTTACCGTGCGCCCGCCATCCTCAAATCGCAGCATGTTTTCCAACACAACTTTCAGCGCGGCAGGCAAGCGGGAAAAATCGCCAAGCCCGGCCGCCTCGGCGGCGGGGATCGAGTAATAGGCGAATTGGTCGCCGCCTGCGTTCAGCGTGCGACGGGTCTTGGCAGAATCTTGTCCGACCTGGATGGGCATGGGCGTGTCCTTTTATCCGAATATGGCGCATCTGTGCCCCGGCTCTGGCAAATGTGCAAGAGCGGTGGGTTGTATTGTAATGTATACAATAGTACACTAAAACGCAAGCGCGCAGCGATCCTTTCACATAAGCGTCAGAACCCGGCGGGCATTTCTCGCAAAACCTTGATTGGCGGGAAGGGTCCAGTTGCGGTAAGGAAAGGAGAGCAGAAGGAGCAGATGATGCGTTTCTTACCGGGCCTGATGGCCTTGGGGCTAGGGTTGAACATGTGGGGCGGGCCGGTACATGCTGGCGATCGCCCGCTTGTGGTCGTGGAATTGTTCACCTCGCAAGGGTGTTCCTCCTGTCCGCCCGCGGACGCGCTGCTGGCACGGCTGGCCAAGCGCGAGGACGTCCTGGCGCTGTCAATGCATGTGGATTATTGGGATTATATCGGCTGGCCGGACACATTTGCCCGCCCGGAGCACACGTTGCGCCAAAAAGCCTATGCGCATATAGCGGGGATGCGTTCGATCTATACGCCACAGATGATCATTGCCGGAAAGGACCATGTGATTGGCTCAAAGCCGATGGATGTGGCAGACTATATCGAGATGTCGCGTGACAGCCCGGCTTTGTTGGAAATGGAGGCAACGCTGGAGGGCGGTGTCTTGCGTTTTGAGGCGCGCTCGGCCACGCATATGCCGCTGCCGGATTCCATGCAAGTCATGCTGGTAGCCTTTACGGAGCGCGCGTCAGTGATGATCCAGCGTGGGGAGAATGCGGGAAAAACAATAGAATACGCAAATATAGTTACGGATATGACCACATTGGGCAATTGGGACGGCCTGGGCGAATTGGTCTTGGAGATGCCGGTTCAAGGAACCGGAGCAATGGCGGTTTTCCTGCAGGAAACCGGGCCTGGAGAAATATTGGGCGCCGTGCGGGTGCAGTAATGTGACCTGACGAGGCTTGCGCTAACCGCCCGGCAGAGCCACAGTTTGAAACGCTTCAGCTTTTCTTTCTGCCCTCGGTCATGCGCCACCGGCGATGCACCCAAAGCCATTGGCCCATATGCGCACGCACCCGCGCTTCGAGGCTGTCGTTAATCTGCTGCATCATGGTGGGCGGGTCGGAATGCGGAATTGGCGTCTCCACAATCACCTCGAAATCCAGGCCATTTTCAAGGCGGATCCCATATATCGGGATCAGCATGGCATTGTATTTCAAGGCCATTTCAGCAGGCGACAAGGTGGTGAGAGCGGGGTGGCCAAAAAAACTGAGCCGGGCGCCATCCGGTTCGCGTTGATCGGTAAGCAGGGCGACCATGTTCCCCGACCGCAAATGTCGCAACATTTGGGCCAATCCACGGCGGTCGCGTTGAAAGGCCGGCTGGGCGATGGCCTTGAGGTGGCGCACGTAATGGGCATTGAAATAGGGGTTGGTCATTGGCCGATAGACCCCGCCAATAGCAAAACCCGCGCGTGAAAAAATGGCGCGAATCACGTCGTAGCTGCCGAAGTGACCGGAAACGGCGATAATTGGCCGCCCTTCCTGGTGGGCTTGCTGAAGCGCAGCAACACCGGGGCCTTGCATTTGCAGGTCTTGAATGCGGCGAAACAAGGCCTTGCGCGAGTACATTTCGCCAATCATCCGCCCGGCATTGTCCGAGGCGGCAATGGCGATTTTACGCGCCTCCTTTGGCGAAAGCTCTGGACAGACCATCGCCAGATTGGCCATTGCGCGTTTCTCATGGCCGCTGGCGCGCGCAACAATGTGGGCGGTGACCCAGCCAATCAGCGGGATCCGCCATTGATATGGCAGCACCTTGGGCAAAGTCAGCAAGGAAATCGCAAACAGGTTTTGCAGCCACGCGCTCAGCCCTTTCCCGTTCATGATATTGCCCGTTTGTTGCTCATATCCCGCCAAAAGCCATAGACCGGGGGGCAGAGCAGGGCAAGGGAGGAAGCCGGCGGCATGGTTTCAAAACCCGGGAGGGAAGAATATGCGCTTTTCGCCGTCTCT
>CAYSBG010000363.1:0-2615 GCA_964429125.1 uncultured Aliiroseovarius sp. | reverse complement strand
ATCACCCCGGCGGAAAAGTCGCGAAATGGGCGCAGCAGTAGGACCGGCACCGCAACCGCCACCAGACGCGCGGTAAGGGCCAGGGCGATTGCGGCCAGGCCCGTGGTCACAAAATCCCAGGGGAAGGTGACGGCAAACACCTGAAAGCCGATCATCAAGAACAGCACCGCGTTGAGGATCTCGTCGATCATTGCCCAGAAGGCACCGACATATTTGCGGGTTTCCTCACTCATCCCATGGCGTGTGCCGACATCGCCGATCAGCAGTCCGGCGGCCACCGCCATAATCGGCGCCGAAACCCCCAGGGCCACGGCCAGCTCGTAGCCACCAAATGCCAGGCCCAGGGTGATCAGTACTTCCAGGGCGTAGTCGTCAATCCGGCGCATCACCCGAAACACCAGCCAGCCCAAGACCATGCCCAGCACCAGCCCGCCAAGCGCTTCGCGGGCGAATAATTCTACGGCTTTGCTGAAGGCCGATCCCTCGCTTGGCCCATGCCCGCCTGCCAACGCCGGAAACGCCAGCGCCACCAGAACCAGATAGACCACATAGCCGACCCCGTCGTTAAACAGGCTTTCCCCGGCGATCTTGGTTTCGAGGCTTTTGCGCAAAGAGGCATCGCGCAAGACCCCCAGCACCGCCACCGGATCCGTCGGCGAGATCAGCGCCCCGAATACCAGCGCGATAAGCAGCGGCATGCCGGTGATCCAGGAAAAGCCAAAGCCGACCACGGCGGTTGACAGGCCCACCCCCATCGTTGCCATCAGGAAAACCACCAGCCATTGGGCCCGCAGATCGGCGATTTTCACATGCAGCGCCCCGGCGAACAAAAGCAGGCCAAGCATGCCTTCAAGCAGCGCTTCGGAAAAATCGACCCCTTCGACCATGGCACGGATGCCCGCGCTGATTTCCATCGCCGGCAGGGCCGCGTCCAGCCCCATGACCGCGAGCGAAGCCAGCAGGGCCACAACCAGAATACCGATCGAGGCCGGCAGCCGCAAAAACAGGTAATTTATGGCGCCAAAGGCACCAGCAAGCACGATCAGCAAAGAGGCGATTTGCAAGGCGGTCATTGGTGGCTCCCGGTTCAGTTGCGCAGCTTGTAGCACATGCGGGTCTGATTGCCAGTTTGCTGTTGGTCGCACGCGCTTGCCGCATCTTCAGGGTGCCAGCGCCACCTCGGCCCAGATCGGCAAATGGTCCGAGGCTATGCGGGCAAGGCGGCTTTGGTCGACACCTGCGTCCCGGAGCGCAACACCCGGCGACAGGGCCACCCGGTCAAGGGCGGCAACCGGCCGGGCGGCGTGATAACTGTGCCCGGGGCTGTGCACCTCAAAATGCCCGTCAAACGCCTCCAGCCCCTGCACCGGGGACCATTCGTTGAAATCGCCAAGGATCACGGTGGGCAGGTCGCTATCGCCAAGGGCGGCGACCAGTGTCGCTATCTGGGCGCGCCGATAGTTGCGCATCAGGCCTAGATGCACGCCAACCATCCTGAGGCGTGCGTCGATTTCCACTTCGACCGCGCCGCGCGGCTCAAGTCCGGGCAGGGGTATGGGGCGGGCATTGATCACCTGCAGACCGTTGCGCAGCAGAATGGTGTTGCCGTGATAGCCTAGCGAAACACGGTTTTGGCCCAACGGCGCGGGGGTGAAATCGCTATGCCGCTCAAGCATGCTCCGGGGCAGGGCCGCAGGTCGGGCGCCCAGACGCTTGTCGGCTTCCTGCAGCACCACGACATCCGCATCCAGCCCATTGATCACGTCCAGTATCCGCCCGGGCTTGCGTCGGCGGTCGAGGCCGATGGCCTTGCGGATATTGTAAGAGACCAGTTTCATCTTCGCTATATGGGCCATTGGCTGCGGGTTTGAAAGGCCCGTGTCGGCGGCAGTTCAAGTTCCGCAAAAGGTCTGACGGATTTCTTCGCCCGGGGCGGGGGGCTGCGCCAGGTCCTCGGCGCCGGGTTGGTCCGTAAAAGGCGTGGCCAGCACTTTGTTGAGCCGATGAAACGGGGCGAAATCACTCGTTAGCCCGGCCTGGATCATCTCTTCGATCCGGTGGTTGCGCGGAATGTAGGCGGGATTGGCGCCCAGCATCCGCTGGGTCGCGCCAGGGGTGTCGCGGTCCAGGCGCGCCTGCCAATCTGGTGCCCAGCTATCCCAGGCGCCCGCATCGTTCAGATGACGGGCCGCATCGCCCTCAGCCAATGCCCGGAAGGTCAGGGTGAAATCGGCGCCAGAGCTGGCCATCCGGCTGAGCAATCCTTCGATCAGGGCCGCGTCTCCGGTTTCTGCCTGCGCCAGGCCCAGCTTGGCGCGAAAAACCGCAAGGTGGGCGCGTTCAAACAGGGCGCTGAAGCGGCCCAGGACCTCTTGGGCGGCTTCGAGGGCGGAATTTTCGTTCGGGTCGATCAGCGGCAGCAGGGCTTCGGCCAGACGGGCCAGGTTCCAATGCGCCATGCTGGGCTGTGCGTTCCAGGCATACCGCCCCATCTGGTCGATCGAGGAAAAAACCTTGGCCGGGTTGAACGCGTCCATGAAGGCACAAGGGCCATAGTCGATGGTTTCCCCCGATAGCGCCATATTGTCGGTATTCATCACCCCGTGGATAAACCC
>CAYSBG010000362.1:0-2628 GCA_964429125.1 uncultured Aliiroseovarius sp. | reverse complement strand
GTTGGGGCGGGTATTTCCGGGGGGGGTGTTGGCACCCTGCTGGCCCTGGCGGTTCTGCGCGGCCTCGGCCAGGGCCTGATCAAGTTGGCGCATACTTTCGCGCAAGGATTCAAGCGCATCGGCCTGTTTGTCCAACGCGCCGGGCAGGTCGCCCTGTTCCAGATCACGCGCCGCATCGCGCATGGCCCGCTCGGCGTCGCGCAGGGCCTGGCGGGCCGCGTCGCCCCCTTCAGAGCCAGCGCCGGGCGGGCTGCGGCGTTGTTCGTCCAGCGCATCGGCAAGGCTCTGTTGACGTTGCGCCAGATCGCCTTGCGCGCCCTCACCGTCACCCTGTCCGCCCTCACCGTCATGGCTTTGCCCCTGCCCGCGCCCGCCGTTGCGGCCAACATTATCGTCACGCTCGCCAGCCTGTGCCGAGGGGTTTCCCTGTTCCTGCAGATCGCGGAAGGCTTCGTCCGACAGGCCTTGTTGCTGGGTCAGGCTGTCAGCCAACCCCTGCATGGCCTCTCCGCCATCCCCTTCGCCCTGCCCCGGCCGGGCTTCGGCGGCCTGCATGTTTTCCATCAGGCCCTGCAATTGATCGAGCATGGCCTGGGCGTCATCCTGGCGCCCTTCGCGCATTGCCTGTTCGATTGCATCCATCATTGCCTCAAGGTCGTCCTGGGAAAAGGTCTGGCTTTCTGAGTGCTGGCCCTGGTCCGGCTGATCCACCCCGGCCTGATTGCCGGGCTGCGGTGCCTGTTGGGCCAATTGCCGGGTATAGTCGCGCATGGCATCGCGTAGCTCGTCCATCAGCTGCGAAAGCTCCTCCTGCGAGGCACCCTGGCGCATGGCTTCGGCCAAACGCTCCTGGGCGCGGCGCAAGCGTTCCATGGCATCGTCCAGATTGCTGTCTTCAAGCCCGACGGCAATATCCCACAGATCCTGCGCAACCTTGTCGCGTGCGGCATCCTCCAACGGGTCAGGCGATTCGAGCGTGCGCGCAAGCGTGCGCAGCATAAGGTAGGTGACTTCCCGCGAAAAGAACCCGTCAGGGCGGTTGGAAACCGCGCGAAGCAGGCGGGCAATACGCGGCGCGTTGGCGCGATTCCACAGCAAGTCACGGCGCTGTTCGATCAGGGCCATGGCCAACGGATCAAGAAATCGTCGCCCTGGAAGGCGCAATTGAAGCGGCGCGCTCCGGCCAGTCTGACCGGCCTCATCGTTTGCAATCAGCGTCAGGGTGACCGGCAAACCCGCCCAGGGGTGGACGGCAAAATTGGCAGCCAGGGTTTCCGTTATGGCAGATCGGTCGCCGTTATATGGCATGGGCAAATCAAGGCGAATTGCTTCGCGTGGCTCCGGGTCGATCGCCAGCCCATAGCGACGGTTTACCTGCTCCAGGTCAAGGCTGATCACCGCTTCGGCCCCGGCGATGCTGTAGTCGTCAGCCGCGCTGAAGCCTTGCTCCATTTCGCCGGCAAGGGTCCGCGAGAGGTCACCGAAAAACTGAATACTGGGCGGTTGGTCGGCGCGTGCAACCACCTGCCAATGCATCGGGTTGGGGCCAGATATGCGCAGCGTGCCATCATGGTCTATATCAAAGGTCGCCGACATTTGCGGCGCGGTTTGCCCGGTAGTGGCGCCTGTCGTGATGTCTGCGGCGGTATCTGTGGTCTCGGCGACATCCTGGGTGACGGTGATTTCAGCGGGCTGGCCATAAAAGCGCAGAAAAACCCGGCTGCCTTTGGGGGCGATCAACACGCCGGGGGGTTGGTCCGCCAAGTACAAGGTTGGTTTGCCCGTATAAGCGGGCGGTGTGATCCAGCCTTCCCAACTGGCCGGGGCCAACGTTGTTTCGCCACCGCCAGCCGGGCCGGGAAGCACAGCATTTGCGTTGCGAAAGCCAACGCCAAAGCCCAGCGCCATGACCAACGCCACCAGCGCCATGAGGCGCAGCGCATATGGATCGCGTGGGGCGAGGTCGGGTTTGGGCGGGGCGGCCTTGACACCGGAAAGGCGCGCGGCCATGCGGGCGCGGTGGGCCTGCCAAACCGCACGACTGGCGCCATCATCAATTCCCACAGCCTGGGTATCGGCCAGCGCGGCCAGTGGTTGGCCGGGAAGCTGGGCGTCAAGGCGCGTGGCCGCTGCCCCCCTGCCCGGCCATCGGAACCGGCCCAGGCCAATCAATGCCGCGACCAGTGCTCCGGCCGCCAATGCGCCCAGCAGGCCCAGCCCGAAACGCGGCGGCAACCAGGCGATCAGCCCGGAAAACAGCGCGGTGACGGCCAGCATCAGGAGCGTCAGTAACGGCCAGAACGCCCGTAAAAACGCCTCAAGCCCCATTCCCAGACGGGTCAGGAGCAAGGGTGTTTTCAGCCGTTCGCGGGCTTCCTTTGGCAGATTATCCGGCACGCGGGCCTTCCTGAATGATTACAACCACGCAGGTATACTATCGCGGCCAAGCATCTCTTCATAGGTCGGACGTCGGCGGATAACCGCATATTGATCCCCATCGACCAGCACTTCGGGAATCATCGGGCGGGAATTATACTCGCTCGCCATCACCGCGCCGTAGGCCCCGGCCGAGCGAAAGGCGACCAGATCACCGGTTTGCAACGGCGGGAGCGCCCGACCTTTGGCGAA
>CAYSBG010000361.1:2103-2628 GCA_964429125.1 uncultured Aliiroseovarius sp. | reverse complement strand
TGGTACGCGCGGCCCTGCCCTTCCTCGGTGTGTTGATGATCTTTCTGCTCATGGTCACCTACATCCCATTCCTGTCGACCTGGTTGCCCAATTCCCTGATGGGGCCGGAAATTGTTACCAAATGACCCGCGGCCAGCCCGGGTAATTTGCCGCAAGCCGCGGGGGTTTAAACCTCCTCTCTGCAGCAATAAAGCGTTTCGACATATTGTTGAGGCACGACACTATGTCCAAACGCCCACCCCCTCTCATTGGCGCGGGCGGGTCCAGTTCATGTTGCGCCTCAACATAAACTCGAAACGCTTTAGGTGAAACGGCGGCAAGTTAAACGAAAGGACGCGCATGGGCGGCTGGACAGAATATATCGCGGCGTTTGCTGTGTTTTTCATCTCGCATCGCATACTGGCGTTGGCGCCGATAAAAACGCCGCTTTCACGCCTGCTGGGCCCGAGTGGGTTCACCCTGGCCTATTCGGCCATGTCAGTGGCCTTGCTGAGCTGGATCATCATTGCCGCAGGCCGCGCGCCG
>CAYSBG010000361.1:0-2093 GCA_964429125.1 uncultured Aliiroseovarius sp. | reverse complement strand
GTCGAACTGTGGCCGCATCAGGGTTGGATGAACCATGTAACCCTGACGCTGATGGCCATTGCCACGCTGATTTTCTCCCTCGCCCTGGGAAGGCCCAATCCACTGTCGTTTGGCGGAACCGGCGACGCCCGGTTTGACCCGGCACACCCCGGTCTGATTGGCTGGATGCACCACCCGCTTCTGGTGGTGCTGGGCCTGTGGTCGCTGGCGCATATCCTGCCCAATGGCGACCTTGCCCATGCCTTGATGTTTACACAGTTTTTTCTGTTTTCCCTGCTTGGGGTAAACATCATCAACCGGCGCAAACGCAGGCTTCTGGGGGCTGAAAAATGGCACCACCTCGGGGCAACCAAACGCCGCTTCGCCCCCAGCCTGAACGGATTGATCCGCCTCGCCTTTGCCATCGCATTGTATGGCACGCTTTTATGGCTGCACCAGCCGGTGATCGGCGTCGACCCGTTGGCTTTCTAGAGCGCGTCGCACCCGATCAAAGCCGGTATTCGTCCGGTGGGGCGAGGCAGCGTTTGCGCAGCAAATGCGTTCGCCCTGCCGGACGAATTCGATTTGGTGCGACAGGCTCCAGGGCCTGTCCTCATTTATCTTGCGCTCCCGGCGCGCGCCGCTGACGGTAATCAATCAGAGGATGTGCGAATGCCCAAAAAACCGACGCTGTTGTTTTCAGAGTGATTGAATCTGAAAAAATATGTCCCAAAAATCGCCGGGCCTATTGACAGGTTGCCGCATCCTATTCACCCTGCCAGAACGCGGCTGGGGGAGAATCCGTTTTCGGAGGTAGCCAGCAACCTGGGAGGGTTACGCATAATTGAACAACAAAAAGAGTCGGCACGCCGTCTTTTAACCCTTTTGGCACAGTGCTGTTACAATTCCCTGCCAGACAAATAATACGAACGGTCAACCCGTTCACCCAGTTCCACAAGGAGAGGAAAAAACATGAAATCATTTCTTTATTCAGGCGTCGCGTTGATCGCGCTTGCCGGGGCAGCCAATGCTGGCTGTCCGGCGGTGACGGTCTCCGACATGATGGGGGTCGCCGCGGGCGCATTCCCACAACAATATGAAGTGTCTGAATTTGAAGCTGCTGCTGGCTGCACGATGGAATATTCCTCGCGCGCCGACGACGTAATTGCCAAGTACAACGGCATGATCCAGGGCAACCCTGCGCTGCCCGCCCTTGCCGACCGTCTCCCCAGCGAGCCGCTGGTTGTTGCGCCTTACGACAGCATCGGCACTTATGGCGGTACGCTCGATATCATCTCGAACGCGACCGAGGCCGGCACGTCGGACATGATGTCAATCCGTCACGTCAACCTGGTGCGCTACTCGGACGACCTTGAAACCATCGTGCCCAACGTCGCCAAGTCCTGGGAATGGAATGACGACTACACCCAGCTGACCTTCAAGCTGCGGGAAGGCCACAAATGGTCGGACGGCGCGCCGTTTACCTCGGCTGATGTCAAGTTCTGGTATGACAACCTGATGCTCGACGAGAACGTGATCGCTTCGACCAAGGATTATGTCCTGGTGGGTGGCGAGCGCATGACCATCGAAACCCCCGATCCGCTGACCGTGGTGTTCAAGCTGCCCGCGCCCAAGCCGGGCCTGCTGAGCCACTTTGCCAACCACTATGCCCAGGCGTTCCAGCCCAAGCACCTGCTGGGCAAATACCACCCGGCGATCAACCCTGATGCCGATGCAGAAGCCCAGAAGATCGGCTTTGAAACCGGCTATGACGTGATCAAGGCCTACTTTGGCTCGTCCGACTGGATGGACACGCCGACGCCGATGCTGGCCAACCCCGACAAGGTTGCAAACATGCCGTTTGCCGCCGCGCCGACCCTGGAAAGCCACATCGTCATTGCCGAGTCGACCGAGGGTCGCCATTTCGTGCCCAACCCCTATTACTTCAAGGTGGACACGACCGGCCAGCAATTGCCCTACGTCAACGAAATGGACGAAACCTTCGTGACCGAGACCGAGGTGCGCCTGCTCAAGCTGATCAACGGCGAGGTCGACTACAAGACCCAGTCGCTGCAACTCGACATGGCGCCGATCCTGCTGGAAAACCAGGAGAA
>CAYSBG010000360.1:0-2680 GCA_964429125.1 uncultured Aliiroseovarius sp. | reverse complement strand
GAAACCGGGGGCGCAAGGTAAATGAGGACAGGCCCTAGAGCCTCCGGCAATCAGGGGGCGGTTCTTTAACGTCGGACAGCACAGGATCGCCAAACCATACATCAAGGTGAGGGCGTTACCGCCGGGCATGTCAAGGCGGATGTTTCTTGACGCAAGGCTCGAGCGGATTGAAGGGCATTATCTGACCGGGAGCTGCTTTTCCGGTGTCTCAGTTGTCTAATTAGAGCGTGTCGCGCCCGATCAGATTCGAGTATTCGGCCGGTGGGGCGAGGCAGCGTTTGCGCGAGCAAATGCGTTCGCCCTGCCGGCCGAATTCGATTTGGTGCGACATGCTCTAAAATGGCAGGCGGGAAGCATTTTCAAAAAGATTAAAACTGACAGTAAACCGTCCCTAACCGCCCGAAATCAGCCTCAATTCGGCAACCGGGCGAGCATTCAACAGGTCGGATAAAGCTACCAGACAACACAACTTGCCCGGCCTCCATGCTCTGCCCTTGGGCCGCCAGCCGTTCGGCCAGCCAAACGATACCCTTAACCGGGTCATTCAACACCCCGGCGCCCAGCCCGGTTTCTTCGACCTCGCCATTGCGACAGACAATGGCGCCGTGCCAGCGCAGATCGCTGGCAGGGTCCAGATGTGTGCTGCCCAGCACAATCCCCGCATTGGCCGCATTGTCGGCAATGGTATCCTGCACCTTGCGGATTGCGCCCTTTTCGTTGATCCGAACAATCCGCGTATCGAGAATTTCCAACGCCGGCGCTATGTAGTCGGTGGCGGCAATAACCTGTTCGCGGCTGACTGCGCCGGCAAGCGATGCCTTGAGAACAAAGGCTAACTCGGCTTCTATGCGCGGTTGGATGAAACGGCCCTCGGGAATGGCCGCGCCATTGGCGAAAATCATATCATCAAACAGCACCCCACTGTCGGGTGTGGTGATTTGTAACGCTGCCTGCATGGCGCGCGAGGTCAGGCCGATTTTCCAGCCAATCTGGCGTCGCCCTGCCGCCTTTTTAAGGCGGATCAGGGCCGCTTGTACCGCATAAGCATCCGTGAGCGTCATATCCGGATGCGTCTCACTCAGAATGCCGATCTGGGTTCCGGTTCGTTCGGCCTCAAACAAGGCGTTTGCAGCGGACTGGATCTGTTCAGGCTTCATCGGCAACCTCGTTTCTCAACATGCCTATCCCCTCAGCAGTCACCTCGACCACATCGCCCGGGACGAGCCATACCGGTGGATCAAGCCGCGCCCCGGCCCCGGTCGGCGTGCCGGTCAGGATCACGTCCCCGGGAACAAGCGTGGTAAATGTTGAGACATATTCGATGATCTTGCGAAACGAAAACAGCATCCGCGAGGTCCGGTCGCTTTGGCGCAGCGCGCCGTTCACCCGCGTTTCAAGGACGATATCATCCAATTGCGACGGGTCGGTAAAGCGCACCAAATGTGGCCCTAACGCCCCGGAGCGGTCCCAATTTTTGCCTTGGGTAACGTTGAACTTGGCATGGCGGACCCAATCACGCAATGTCCCCTCATTGGCCAGCGTTATGGCCGCGATATGCGCGTATGCGTCGGCCTGGGATATGCGCCGCCCGCCCTTGCCGATAATAATCGCAATCTCGCCTTCGTAGTCCAGTTGATCAGTCTCTAAAGGCCGGATCAGAGCCTGATCATGACCCGCGAACGAACGCGGAAAACGGATGAAAAGCGACGGGTTTGGCGGGGCCTCTTGCCCGTCCTTATACTCGGCATTGCGGTCGGGGTAATTGACACCGACACAGATGATCTTCTCGGGCGCAGGTATGGGAATGTCATGGGTGAAGCTGCCCGTGGGATGGGTGGGCGTTCGCCCCCTGATGGCACCCGCCACCACGTCCCAGCCATCGGCGGCGATCACTTCCCGCAGAGTCGGCCATGCAGGAAAATCCGGCGACAGGGCCACCATGCCGCCATCAACCACCGCGCCCCAAAGCGCCTGTCCGTCCGCCGTAAACTGCGCCAGCCGCGTCACAGGGAGAATTCCACATTCACCTGCCCGGTGCCGGAGGAGGGGAAATATTCGCTGACCAGCGTTCCGCGCCCCTGGTATTTGTCCCATCCCAACGCGCCAAACAGCATCGCCGTGTCGTGCATGTCGCCCTCGCCATTGCACTTTTTCGCATATTCCGGCAGCATTTTCAAAAACGTGGCAATCTCACCCCTTTGCCACAATTCCAGCACCCGCAAATCCATCTGCCGGTTGAACTCGGACGATATGGTGAAGGTGCCGTTATTGGCTTCGTACAGGTCATTGTCCCAGATCTTGTGGCTGAGCGAGCCCGACGCCAGCAGCGCCACCTTGCTGTCACTGGCCTCAATCCCTTCGCGGATCGCCTCGCCCAGCTTGCGGCTGGCCTCCATCGAATGCACGGTGCACCAGCCCGATACCGACACCACGCGCAAATCCCCCTTGGGGTTCATGAAATGCATCGGCACCAAGGTGCCATATTCCAGCTCGAGGTTTGCCACCTGATGGGACAGCGTATAGACGCCCTTGTCACAGGCGATCTGGGCGATCTTGTCGCCAAGCGCCGGGTTGCCCTCGTATTCATAGGCCAGATCCTGAATGAACTGGGGAAATTCGTTCGAGGCATAATGCCCGGCAAAACGCGCCTTGGCGTTGATGTGATAGGCCGAGTTGACCA
>CAYSBG010000359.1:0-2682 GCA_964429125.1 uncultured Aliiroseovarius sp. | reverse complement strand
TCAGCGCCATTCCCATGGATCAGGTGTGCGAGCCGTACATCCGCCGTCGCGCCGTGCGCCACCTTGAAAAAAAGCGTGTATGCATTTTCGCCGCCGGCACCGGCAACCCCTATTTCACCACCGATACCGCCGCCACGCTGCGCGCCAGTGAAATGGCCTGTGAGGCGATCTTCAAGGGCACCAAGGTGGACGGGGTGTACAACAAGGACCCGGCGAAATTTGCCGATGCGGTGCGTTATGACAAGGTTTCGTATGACGATGTGCTGGGCAAACGGCTGGGGGTGATGGATGCCACCGCGATTGCCCTGGCGCGCGACAACAACCTGCCGATCATCGTCTTTAGCCTGGATGAGCCGGGCGGGTTCAAGGGGATATTGGCGGGCGAAGGGACCTATACGAAAGTTGGCGGCTGACCTATAAACGGCGCAAGGCAATACGAGAGGGCCAAGATGTCTGATGAGATAGAGATTGATATTGACGATCTGGAGCGGCGCATGGAAGGCGCGATGGGGGCATTGCGCAGTGAATTTGGCTCGTTGCGCACCGGGCGCGCGGCGTCGAGCATGCTGGATCCGGTCATGGTGGATGCCTATGGGCAGAAAACCCCGATCAACCAGATTGGTACGGTGAACGTTCCCGAAAGCCGGATGCTGACGGTGAATATCTGGGACAAGTCGCTGGTCGGTCCGGCGGAAAAGGCGATTCGCGAGAGCGGGCTGGGTATCAACCCACAGTTGAATGGCACGATCATCATGCTGCCAATTCCCGAACTGAACGAAGAGCGGCGCACCGAATTGACCCGTGTGGCGGCGAAATATGCGGAAAACGCCCGCATCGCCATTCGCAACGTGCGTCATCACGGCATGGAAACGCTCAAACGTGCAAAAGCCGAGGGAATGAGTGAAGACGACCACAAATTGTGGCATGATGAGGTGCAATCGCTGACCGACACCTTTGTCAAACGTGTTGACGAGGCTTTGGCCAGCAAACAGGAAGAAATTATGCAAGTATAGGTTCCGGTAAGGAACATGGTATATTTAAAGCAGTGTTTTCACCAAAGGAGGCCGCATGGCCGAGCAGAAAGATACTTCCGGCGATCAAGAGGCTACAGGCCCGCGCCACGTGGCGATCATCATGGATGGCAATGGCCGTTGGGCCCAGGCGCGCGGACGGCCACGGTTGGTGGGCCACCATGCGGGGGCCAAACGGGTACGCGAGATTGTCGAGGCCTGCCCGGATCTGGGCGTGGAATACCTGACGATCTTTGCTTTCTCGACAGAAAACTGGAAACGCACGCAAAAGGAGGTGGCCGGGCTGATGAGCCTGTTTCGCCGCTATATCCAACGCGAGGCGCGCGATTTGTTCGAGCGTGGCGTGCGGGTGCGTTTCATTGGCGACCGGGTGCGGTTGGAGCCGAAACTGGTTGACCTGATGGATGAGCTGGAGCTGCTGACGGCGGAAAATCAGCGGGTGCATCTGACCATTGCGCTGAATTATGGCGGGCGTGACGAGGTGACCCGGGCGGCCCGACGCATGGCCTTTGATGTCGAGGCCGGCAAGCTGCATCCCCGGGATGTCGACGAGGAAACCCTGCCGAAATACCTGGATACCTGTGTGCTGCCGGACCCGGACCTGGTAATCCGTACCTCGGGCGAAGCGCGGATTTCCAATTTCCTGTTGTGGCAATCGGCCTATGCGGAATATGAATTCATTGACACCCTTTGGCCGGATTTCACCCCGGAGGTATTTGCCCGGGTCGTGGGCCGCTATGGCGGACGCACGCGGCGTTTTGGGG
Source organism: uncultured Aliiroseovarius sp. (assembly GCA_964429125.1). GTDB lineage: Bacteria > Pseudomonadota > Alphaproteobacteria > Rhodobacterales > Rhodobacteraceae > JAAEUB01. Next base: position 887 of record CAYSBG010000359.1, on the reverse strand, counting down.
CGGTGCTCAGTGAGTAGCACTTGGGGCGACCTTGGCCCGCGGGTGCGTTCGGCCATTATGCTGTCTGCTGTCGGCATCGCGGCGATCTGGATTGGCGGGCTGGTTTTCGGCCTGTTGGTGTCGGCAGCGGTTGGCGTGGTGGTCTGGGAGATGACCCGGATGCTGGCCCCGGATGCCGACAGTTCCTTGCCGTTGGGCTTTGGTATCTTGTCCGGGCTGGTGGTGCTGGCGGCGGGGTTTGTCGGGCCGATATACGCCCTGGTCATGTTGGCTGCGACCGTTGCCGGGCTGTATACGCGATTGCCGGTCGAGTCGGAAAAGCGCCGGTTCGCCATCTACCTTGGCTGGGTTTTGCTGGCCGGATATGGGCTGACGGCGTTGCGGGTCTCTGGCGGGCTGTGGGATGTGGTATGGCTGGTTCTGGTCGTTGTTGCCACTGATATTGCAGGGTATTTTGCCGGGCGGATCCTTGGCGGGCCAAAGTTCTGGCCGGCGGTCAGCCCGAAAAAAACCTGGTCGGGGACCATGGCCGGCTGGGCCGCGGCGGCGCTGGTCGGGATGATCCTGGGCGGGCCGGGGATGGCGTTGCTTTCGGCGCTTTTGTCTTTTGCCAGCCAGATGGGCGACGCGGCGGAAAGCGCGCTCAAGCGCCATACGGGCATCAAGGATTCCTCGGATCTGATCCCCGGACACGGCGGGGTTTTCGACCGGTTTGACGCGCTGCTGGGCGCGGCGCTGGTAATGACCCTGATCGGATTTTTCAGCTGATGCGGCGGATCAGTATTCTGGGCGCTACCGGCTCGGTCGGCCGCAATACGCTGGACCTGATTGCCCGGCGGCGCGTGGATGTTGAGGTGGTCGCCCTGACCGGCGGGCGAAACGTCGAC
>CAYSBG010000358.1:0-2710 GCA_964429125.1 uncultured Aliiroseovarius sp. | reverse complement strand
CCGGCACGCTCGCCGGACCCGAAGGCGAAGTCTGGATCGTTGCCCCGGCTTTTGAACAATCTGGCGTCGGGCATTGCATTTCCTACACCAAGCCGATGATGCTGGCAAAGTTCTCTGAACACCGCTTTGCCCTGGAAGGCTCCCCCGCCGATTGCGTGCTGGCCGGGCTGCACGATATCCTGCCCGCGCGCCCCGATCTGGTTCTTTCCGGCGTCAACCGGGGCAACAATGCCGGGGAAAACGCGCTTTATTCCGGCACCATCGGCGCGGCTATCGAAGCCGCCCTACAGGGCATTCCGGCAGTTGCCATGTCCCAGTATCTGGGCCCGGAAAATCGCGATCTTGACGATCCGTTCGAGGCCGCTCGGGTGCATGGGGCAGCGGCTATTTGCGCGCTTCTGGAGCATGCTCCATGGGAAAGCGACGCCGACTACCAGCTGTTTTACAACGTGAATTTCCCGCCAGTTCCTGCCGATGCGGTTAAAGGGTTCGAGGCCACAAATCAGGGATTTCGCGCCAACACCAATTTCACGACCGAACCCTATACTTCGCCCAACGGGCGGCGCTATCTGTGGATACGCGGCGGGCCGCAGGACCAGCCGACCGCGCCGGGAAGTGACGTTGCCGCTTGCCTTGACGGCTATGTCGCGTTGAGCCCAATGCGCGCTGACCTCACCGCGCACCGGGCAATCGCTGCCTTGGCAGAGGGGCTACGCAAGGCAGAGGCGTCATGAACACCTCGCGCCGCCGCCCCGATCATTCCCTGCCCGCCCCCACACCTGACAGCGAAGCGGAACGCAAGATGCAGTTCCTGTTTGCCCTGCGCAAACGCGGCGTGACCAACAAGCGGGTTCTTGCGGCAATGGAAAAGGTCGATCGCGGAATGTTTTTGCGCGGCCTGTTTGCCGAACGCGCCTATGAGGACATGCCGCTTCCGATTGCCTGTGGCCAGACCATCAGCCAGCCCTCGGTGGTCGGTTTGATGACGCAGGCCTTGAACGTACCTGCGCGGGCCAAAGTGCTGGAGGTCGGCACCGGCTCGGGATATCAGGCGGCGATCCTTTCCGGGTTGGCGCGCCGGGTCTATACGCTGGACCGCCACAAGCGTCTGGTCCACGAAGCCAGGCGCTTGTTCGAAGCGCTGGACCTGACCAACATCACCGCCATCACGGCCGACGGCACCCGAGGCCTGCCCGAACAAGCGCCATTTGACCGTATCCTGGTCACCGCCGCCGCCGAGGATCCCCCCGGCCCCCTCTTGGCGCAGCTGGCAATTGACGGTATCATGGTGTTGCCGGTAGGCCAGTCTGACAACGTGCAACGCCTGATAAAGGTGACGCGCTCCTCAGAAGGCTTTGAATATGAAGAGCTTTTGCCGGTACGGTTCGTGCCCCTGCTGGAAGGGATCGGACAAGAGTAACCTCTTGCGCGAGAGCAGAGATGCGCACGAGAGACGCGTAAAAAAGTAGTCTGAAGGCCGACGAATAGCGGGCGCAATGATCCGCAGCGGCCCCAAGAGCGAAAAATCGCCCCGAAAAGGGGGCAGATATTGAGGAAAGACACATGGCGATCCAATTGGAAAAACGAATGCCTCGGTTGCGTCGGGCCCATTTGCACCTGGGCCTGCTGGGCACGACATTACTGGCGCTGGGCGCCTGCTCAACACCGGTTGACCTCGACATGCGCCATCTTGTTGGCGGCTTTACCACCTCACAAGCCGTCCAGGACCGGCTGAGCGCGGATCGTCCTTCTCCGGACGGGCGCGGCATCATTTCCTACCCGTCTTACCAGGTCGCGGTGGCCAAACGCGGAGATTCCGTGGCCACCTTGGCCCAGCGCATCGGCGCCAATCCCGGTGAATTGGCACGCTATAACGGCCTGCCAGCGGACGCAAACCTGCGGGCGGGCGAGTTGGTGGTTCTGCCCGGACGTGTTGCCGAACCCACAGACGGGCCGATCACCCCGGTCGCTCCCGGTGCGCAGGAAACCATTGAAATCACCACCCTGGCCGGTGATGCGCTGGACCGGGCGGAAAGCAATCAGCCAACCACCACACCAGCGGCAGCCCAAGAAGCGCTAAGCAGCGAAGAGCCGGCCCGACATCGGGTGAAACGCGGCGAAACCGCCTATTCAATTGCCCGCACCTACAACGTCTCCGTTCGAGCGTTGGCCGACTGGAATGGGCTTGGCCCGTCATTGACCGTGCGCGAGGGACAGTTTTTGCTGATTCCACCAACAACAACCATCGCCAGCGCACCGACCCCGACCGAAGAACCCGGCCAGGGCAGCCGCACACCGGTGCCGCCCAGCGCCGCGGCCCCCCTGCCCGCGCCCACGGTTGTCGCGGTTGCCCCACCGTCACCCAACATGGCGGGCGCGGCGACCAGCGCATCGGCTGCGCGCATGGTCCTGCCCACCGATGGGCGCATCATTCGCGCCTACGAGCGGGGGCGTACCGATGGTATCGACATTTCGGCCAGCGCCGGAACCAAGGTGGTTGCCGCTGCAGACGGCACCGTCGCCGCGATTACCCGCGATACTGAAGGCGTGCCCATTCTGGTGATCCGCCACCCCAACAATGTGCTGACGGTTTATGCCAATATTGACGCGATTACCGTCGCCAAAGGCGCCCGGGTTACCCGCGGCCAGAAAATCGCCGTGGTCCGCGAAGGCAGCCCGGCATTCCTGCATTTTCAAGTGCGCGAAGGCA
>CAYSBG010000357.1:0-2721 GCA_964429125.1 uncultured Aliiroseovarius sp. | reverse complement strand
CGCGTCAGGCAAGAGCCATGTCCCTTATCGCCCCCATCCCCAAAAGAAAGCGATTCGCCGCGAAAAACGCGACTTACTTCTCATATAGCACAAATCAAACCTTTTGGTAGTCGGCGCGTGGTCAGGCAGAAAGCTCGGCGCGATTCAGCGCACATTGCGACCAGAGGGCGTCCAGCGCATTGACCAGGGTATCCATTTCCTTGGCACCATGGACCGGCGACGGGGTGAACCGCAGCCGCTCGGTTCCCCGTGGCACGGTCGGGAAATTGATCGGCTGCACGTAAATCCCGTACTCGGAAAGCAGCAGGTCAGAGAGCTGTTTGGTATGCACCGGGTCGCCCACTATGACCGGCACGATATGGCTGCCATGATCAATGATCGGCAGGCCAAGCGCCTTGAGGCGGGTCTTGAGCACCGCCGCCTGCTGCTGTTGCAGATCGCGGCGTGCCTGATCGGTTTTCAACACCTTGACCGAAGCCGCAGCCCCGGCGGCAATCGCTGGCGGAAGGCTGGTGGTAAAGATGAAGCCCGGCGCATAAGACCTTATGGCGTCTACCATTTTCGCGCTTGCGGCAATATAGCCACCCATCACGCCGAAAGCCTTGCCAAGGGTGCCGTTGATGATGTCGATACGCCCCATCAAGCCGTCGCGTTCCGCGACACCGGCGCCGCGCGGACCGTACATGCCCACCGCGTGCACCTCGTCGATATAGGTCAGGGCGCCAAATTCCTGGGCCAGATCAAGGATCGGCTCTATGTCGCCAAAATCACCGTCCATGGAATAGACGCTTTCAAAGGCGATCAGCTTTGGCGCGTCCCTGTCGTCTGCTTCAAGCAAGGTGCGCAGATGGGCGATGTCGTTGTGGCGGAAGATGCGTTTTTCGCCGCCGTTGCGGCGAATCCCTTCAATCATCGACGCGTGATTGAGCGAGTCCGAATAGATGATCATGCCGGGGAACAATTTTGGCAGCGTCGAAAGCGTCGCATCATTGGCGATATAGGCCGAGGTGAACAAAAGCGCCGCTTCCTTGCGGTGCAGATCGGCCAGTTCCGCCTCAAGGCGCTTGTGAAAGATCGTTGTGCCGGAAATATTGCGGGTGCCGCCAGAGCCTGCGCCGGTAGCGTCGAGCGCTTCGTGCATCGCCGCAAGCACATCGGGGTGCTGGCCCATGCCCAGGTAATCGTTGCCGCACCAGACTGTTACCGGCGCTTTGCTGCCATCGGGCTTGCGCCAGATCGCATGCGGGAATTGCCCGCGTTCCCGTTCGATATCAATGAAAGTGCGATAGCGCCCTTCTTCGTGCAGACGGCCAATCGCCGTATCAAGATATGCGTTATAGTCCATGCGCGTTCCCCAGTGCATTATGTGGGCAGTTTTTCCGACTCCAGCGCCGATTTTCAGAGTCTATACGCCTTTCGGCCCTTAATGTATACAAATATACTGATACATCTTGACGCGGTTTTTCTTTATTGCTTGAAATCAAGACCTTACGATAGCTACTCATCGGCAATTCCGATTTGACAATCGTCAGAACCGGAAATTCCCGCCTGATTATTACAGCTTTCCAACGCCGCAGAATCCGCGCCGGGCCCTTTGGCAAGGACAAATGCGCCGGTGCTGGTGGAATAGGCAAGGTATTGCGGAACCACGGAACGTTCCCAGCTTTCGCGAAAAGCAGCGGTGGCGGCCTGGCTAAGGGTCAGGTCGCGCGGCTTGTAGCGTTTGGGCAGGATCAACGCCACGGCAATGCAGTCCGGGCCGTCCATGGCATTACAAGCCGCCAGCGCCGCGGCCTGGGCCGCTGCCGGGCTGTGCAGATTGTTGGATATCGCCATGCTTTTCGGGCTAAGGGGCCGGTCGGGCATCACCGCCATGGCCCCGTAATAGCCAATGGAAAACCCCATCGACGCCCATTGCGCGGCGATTTTCGGGCTGATCAATGACTTGGCAATGGCTTCGGCCTGGGCGCGGGTGGTTTCCTCTGCCGCGCTCATATCCAACAGCTGAACCGACATTTTCGGCCCTTTGAACAGCTCTCTTTTCGCCTCTTTGGCGGTAATCGGCGCGGCAATCGCCGCAGAAATGCCGCTCAGGATGACCCCGCCTGCCAAAACGGCTGAAACCAAGTGACGCATGTAATTCTCCTATGACACGTCCTGCCTCTCGGGGGGAGTGTAGCGCGCCACCGCCGTGGACGCCAGAGGCTCTGGACACGTGTCACATAGCTGTTACGGTGGTCTGCCTTCTTTACTTGCGTTGGAGATTATCAATGAAGCTCGCCCCCGTCCTTTCCCGCATTGATGCCGCACAGCCCGCCGCGCTGGAACGGCTTATGGATCTGTTGCGCATCCCGTCCGTGTCCACCGACCCGGCCTATACTGACGCCTGTGACAGCGCCGCCGATTGGCTGGTTGCCGACCTGCAAAGCATTGGTTTCACGGCCGAAAAACGCCAGACCGCCGGCCACCCGATGGTCGTTGCCCACGCCGATGGGCCCGAGGACACGCCGCACATCCTGTTTTACGGCCATTATGATGTGCAGCCGGTGGATCCGCTGGAATTGTGGGATCGCCCGCCGTTTGAGCCGGCTTTGGAAGAAACCGACAAGGGCGTTGTGATCCGGGGACGCGGCGCTTCGGACGACAAGGGCCAGTTGATGACCTTTGTCGAGGCCTGCCGGGCCTGGAAAGCCGAACACGCCAGCTTGCCAATCCGCATTT
>CAYSBG010000356.1:0-2723 GCA_964429125.1 uncultured Aliiroseovarius sp. | reverse complement strand
CCAAAGATGCAAGCCCCAGCAGTTGCCTGCGGACCGGCTTCTTGCCAGCACGCACCCCTGGCTGGTATGGGTTGGGTATTATTCATCGAATACGGGTAGCAGCGATATGACCAGCGCATTGATGACACGCTTGCCGCGATGCTCAAAATTCACGCTGATCTTGTGCCCGATCGCCGATTGCACCTGCCCCACCCCCCATTCCGGGTGGTCGGGGTGGCGCACCAGCATGCCGGGGGTAAAGAGACTTTCCTGCATGCGTCCTATTCCCATTCCCAAAGCCGGAGCCTGACTGAATGCCGGACCAAGCCAAGTTTGCCGCCCATCTGGGCTCGCGTATTTGCCACGACCTTATCAGCCCTTTGGGGGCAATTGGCAACGGAATCGAGTTACTGGAACTATCCGGGATCGATAGCCCGGAAGTGGCCTTGATCCGTCAGGCGGTTGAAGATGCCAACCGGCGGGTGAAAATGTTCCGCATTGCTTTTGGACTGGCCGGTGAAACGCAAATGGTCAAAGCCGAGGATATCCGGGCGTTACTGCCGAAATCCGACGGGCCACGGGCCCTGCGCATTGAATGGCGGCCCGAAGGCGACGTGGCGCGCCAGGCCGTCAAAGAAGCCTTTCTGGCGTTGATGTGTTTTGAAAGCGCCATGCCTTACGGTGGCGACGTATTGGTCCGGCGTAGCTCGGCCGGATGGATATTGGTCGGTGCCGGCGAGCGGTTGAAGGTCGAGCAGAGCTTGTGGGAAGGGCTGGCACATGGGGCAATTTCCCCCCTTCCCGCCCCGGCGCAGCTGCAATTCGCCTTACTGGCCGGCGAACTGGCCGCGCGCAGAGCCAAAGCCAGGGTGGATATTGGCGACACCGAGATTGGCCTGACACTTTAACACATCCGCCCCGGCGGCATGCGGTTTCTCGCCCGGCTCAGGCCCGGCTCAGGCCCGCGTTGTGCCCTTGCCCTCGACCAGATACTTGAACGAAGTCAACTGCGCCGCACCCACCGGGCCGCGCGCGTGCATCTTGCCCGTGGCTATGCCGATTTCGCCCCCCATGCCAAACTCGCCCCCATCGGCAAACTGAGTCGAGGCATTGTGCATCAGGATCGCACTGTCGAGGCGTTGAAAAAACCGGTCGCGCGCGGCCGGGTCTTCGGTCAGGATCGCATCGGTGTGGTCAGAACCGAATTCACGGATATGGGCGACGGCCGCGTCCAGGTCGTTCACCACCCGCACCGACATGACCATATCCAGAAACTCCTGCCCCCAGCTTTCCGGCCCCGTGCGCAGCTCGACGCCTGCGGCCTCCAACGCCTGTTGAATTTCGCGCCCCAGCCCGTCGGCTATATCGCGATGGATCAGCAAACACTCGGCCGCGCCGCAAATCCCCGGGCGCCGGGTCTTGGCGTTCAACACAACGCGCAGGGCTTTTGCCGGGTCGGCAGCGGCATCGACGTAAATATGCACGATCCCCTCCAGGTGGGCAAAGACCGGCACCCTGGCCTCGCGTTGCACCAGCCCGACCAGCCCCTTGCCGCCCCGGGGCACGATCACGTCGATTGCATCGGTCATGGTCAGCATGGCATTTACCGCGGCGCGGTCGCGGGTCGGCACCCGCTGGATGGCGTCCTCGGGCAGGCCCGCTTTGGCCAGCCCGGTGACCAGGCAAGCGTGGATTGCGGCCGCAGAATGGAAGCTCTCTGACCCCCCGCGCAGGATCACCGCATTGCCGGCCTTCAGGCATAGCGCCCCGGCATCGGCGGTCACGTTCGGGCGGCTTTCATAAATCACCCCAACCACCCCAAGCGGCGTGGCAACGCGTTTGATGTGCAGCCCCGAGGGCATGTCCCATTCCGCCAGCACTCGGCCCACGGGATCCGCCTGCTCCGCGACCGACCGCAGCCCGTCGGCCATCGCCTGCACCCGCGCATCGTCAAGCATCAGACGATCCATCAAGGCCCGGGTCAGGCCCTTTTTGCGGGCGTAGTCCTGATCGCGCAGATTGGCCGCGATGATCTCGGCCTTGTTGGCAACGATAGCCTCGGCCCCGGCGATCAACGCCCGTTGCTTCTGCTCGGCGCTGGCAAAGGCGAGGGTTGCGCTGGCGGCTTTGGCGCGCTGGCCGATTTGCGCCATCAGGGCGGGAATGTCTTGGTTCTCTGTCATGTTCTGGCTTTCGGATTTCGGGCCTTTGGCAGAAATATTCTGGGCCAGAAGGCGCGGTGTGTCAAAGGGGGCTCACAAGGCCATGTCATCGCGGTGGATCAGCGCCGCGCGCGCCGGATAGCCAAGCTCTGGCGCGATCTGCCCGGTGCGCAGCCCACGAATGGCATAGGCCTCCTGCGCCGTGTAGCGACACAGGCCACAGCCCAACCGGACATTCTTCGGGCCGACAATATCTACCGGATCGCCGCGTTGAAAGGTGCCTGTAACATCTTTCACCCCCGCCGGCAGCAGGGATTTACCCCGGCCAAGCGCCCTTGCCGCGCCCGCGTCAATCGTGATGACCCCCTTGGGCTTCATGGTCGCAATCCACTGTTTGCGCGCGGCTTTCGGGTCCGTCGCGGCGGTGAACAACGTGTGCGGTGCCTGGTTTTGCAGGTTGGCAAGCGGGTTCGTCTGGCTGCCTTCGGCAATCGACATGGCACAGCCGGCGCCGGTTGCGGTTTTCGCCGCCATCAACTTGGTTTTCATCCCACCCTTGGACAGGCCGGTCCCCGCATCCCC
>CAYSBG010000355.1:0-2727 GCA_964429125.1 uncultured Aliiroseovarius sp. | reverse complement strand
CCGATCGGGACCATTGGCTTGTTTGCCTGCTGGCAGGCGGCAATGGCGGCAATCCGGTTCTGATCCTCGCGTCCTATATCGGCAATTTTCACCCCGGGCGAAAAGCACCAATCGCGATGAAAAGCATAGTCCTGGCGCCAGACGTCGCCGCCAAAGCCGCAGTTGAGCGCCTTGGCCTGGGCGATTTCCTTCATCGCCTCGTCGGCATAAAGCGTGCAGTTCAGTTCCGGGTCGGCCAAGGCCGCACCCGGCAAGAAGGCGGCCCCCGCCAAGGCAAGCGCGGCCAGTTTTCGCCCGATTTTTGCTTTCATGAATCCAAACATATTATTTCCTTTCAAAGTTTGCCGGTGGCAATAGGTCCCTCACTTCGCCAGTTTGCAGAAACGGATTTGTTCAAAGGCGTTGAAAATGGCATTTAGCGGTATGGTTTTATCCGGATTTGCGGCGCACCATTTGTAATGGCCGTCGAAATTATCGGCAAACAGGCTGTCGGCAAAACCACATCCCGAAACGAGATTGTCGCGGGCATAGCCAACCATGATACCCGCATAGCCCTTGCAGAGATGATCGGGGTAGAGGTCGGTGCTTGGCGTTTGCAACGGATCTGAAGTTGGCGCCTGCGAGGATTTGAGGCATTGGCCAATGGCTTGGGATGCGGCTTTCAACTCGCTGCGGAGCTGGTCGCGGCTGGCGCCGTTCTTGCACCAGTTGAAATGCGCCTGATAATTGACGTCAAAGCGCCCGCCACCAAAGCCACAGGCGCGTGTCGCATTGGTGATGGCAAGTCCGACCATGTTTTTTGCGTAAAAATCACAAGCGCCGTTTCCCATCGGATTTTGCAAGGCGGCATTGTGTTGTTGTTTGCAGGTTGCCAGTGCCGCGAGGCGGGCCTGGTCTTCGCGGCCCAGATCATTGATGGTCACCCCCGCCGATTGGCACCAGTTGAAATGGAACTGATAATCGTTGCGCCATGCATTGCCCCCATATCCGCAGCCTGTGGCCTCGGCCTGGGTGATTTCCTTGATCGCTTCGCTGGCGTAAACGGCGCAATTCAGGTTGGGATTGGCACTAGCCTGCCCACCAAGCACGCTGACCCCCAACGCAAGGACAATCGGTTTTGAAGAATATTTCACGATAGAACAAGCAACAGACATAATCACACCCCAAGGCGGTTTGGTCCTGCTCTCCTCGGGGGTATTGGTATATCAAAATCGCGCTATATGGAAGGTAATTTTCGAAACCGGCGGATTTGCGCCCGATGGCGCCTACAGGCGCGCCCGGGTCGGGGTGAGCCATGCCGGCCAGCCAAACAGTCGCTCGATGGCAAACAAAAGCAGGCAAATGGCGACCACACCAAGCACCAGATACACCCGTTTGGCCGACGGCGGGTTGCGCGCCCAGCGCGATGCGCGCAACAGCCAGCGCGGATCCATCACGCGTCCTCCTCAAGGAACCGCACCTTGCCGATATGGTCAAGATTTCTGTTTCTTTGCGCAAAATCAATGCCATAGCCGACGACAAATTCGTCCGGTATCTCAAAGCCGATCCAATCGGCGCTGATGTCCACCTCGCGCCGTGATGGTTTGTCCAGCAGGGCGATGGTTTTCAGCCGTTTCGGCCCCTTGGCCTTGAGCAGGCCGACCACATGTTTCAACGTATGCCCGGTATCGACGATATCTTCGACCACCAGCACATCGCGATCATGGATTTCGCCGCGCAAATCCTTCAGGATGCGCACCTCGCGGCTGCTTTCCATTTCATTGCCATAGGAGGTCGCCTCGATGAAATCGACCTCCAGCGGCAGGTCCAGCTCGCGCACGATATCGGCGATGAACACGAACGAGCCGCGCAGCAGGCCAACCACGACCAGCTTGTCGGTGCCCTCAAATTCGTCATGGATTTCCTGGGCCAGGGCCTCGACCCTTGCGGCGATGGACTTGGCCGAGATCATCGGGTCGATGACATATGGACGCGTTGGCATGGCTTCCCCCTTGAATTTTGCCCTGATCCTATGACATGTGCGGGGCGAGGTCACGACTGGATTTGGCGACATGCCGACACATACCGAAAAAAGGGTTCTCCCCTATACTGCCGACCAGATTTATGCGCTGGTCGCCGATGTGGAGCGCTATCCGGAATTCCTGCCCTGGAATGCAGCGGCGCGGGTGCGCGCGCGCAAGGATCTGGGCGAGGGACGCGAAGAAGTGCTGGCCGATCTGGTGATCAGCTTCAAGGTATTTCGCGAACGCTTTGGCAGCCGGGTGATACTGGACGCACCGGCACGGCGGATCGACACGGAATACCTGGATGGCCCGTTCAAGTTTCTGCGCTCCTATTGGCAGATTGATCCGACCGCCCAGGGCTGTAATGTCGAGTTTTTTGTTGATTTCGAGTTCAAGAGTCCGATCCTGCAAAAACTGATCGGGGTGGTGTTCAATCAGGCCATGGAGCGTATCGTGCGCGCCTTTGAAGAACGCGCTTCAAAGCTTTACGGCCCGGCTGTTTAGAGCGTGTTGCGCCAGCGGGTGGTGTTGCAGGACCAGAGCTTTCAGGCGTTCATCCAGCACATGGGTGTAAATTTCGGTGGTCGATATGTCCGCATGGCCCAACAAGGTCTGAATGGCGCGTAAATCGGCGCCATGGGCCAGCAGATGGGTGGCAAAGGCATGGCGCAGGCGGTGCGGGGTTACTTGCGCCGGATCGATGCCGGCAGCCAGGGCGATTTCC
>CAYSBG010000354.1:0-2736 GCA_964429125.1 uncultured Aliiroseovarius sp. | reverse complement strand
AAGGCGTTGTTCGTAATGCTCGGCCAGTTTCTCGACCTCGACCAAGGTCGCAACCGGCGTGTGTTCGCCTGCGGGGGTCAAAACCTCCGCACTCCCACGGCCCCATTCATAGGCCATAAGCAACACCGATTGCGCCAGGTTTAGCGAGGCAAACGCCGGATTGACCGGCACGGTGATGATGCTGCTCGCATGGGCCACGTCTTCGTTTTCCAGCCCGGCGCGCTCGGGGCCAAACAGCACCGCAACGCGCTCTCCGCGGGCCTGAAACGTGCGTGCTTCGGCCATGGCCTGGGCCGGGGTGACCACGCGTTTGGTCAGCCCGCGCGCGCGCGCCGTGGTTGCGTATACATGGTGGCAATCGCCAATCGCGCCGGCCAGATCGGCGCTGACGCTGGCGGCGTCCAGCACCCGGCCCGCCCCGGATGCCATGGCCACCGCCGCCGGGTTCGGCCAGCCATCGCGCGGGGCGACCAGACGCATGTTGGCGAGGCCGAAATTCAGCATTCCGCGCGCCGCCGCGCCGATGTTTTCGCCCATCTGCGGGCGCACCAGAACAAAGACCGGATCGGGGGATATGGTTGTTTTCTGTGTCATGGCCCGGCTTAAAGCCGCCTTGCGCACAAATGTAAACTGGCCAAGGGCGCGCGCGCGCGCTATCAGGGCGCGATGCGTGCGAAACGTCAGGAGCCGACATGTCCGAGATGGAAATTCCCCAGCTTTACCTGATCACCCCGGCCGAGATCGACCCGGCGGAATTTGGCGACATCCTTGCCAAAACCCTTGATGGTGCGCCGGTTGCCTGTATTCGGCTGGCCCTGGCGACCCATGACGAAGACATGCTGACCCGCGCCGCCGATGCCCTGCGCGATGTCGCCCATGCGCGCGATATTCCCTTGGTCATCGACGACCATTTTCTGCTTGCCGCCCGCCTTGGTCTGGACGGGGTGCATCTGAACGATGGCGCGCGCCGGGTACGCAAAGCACGCGCTGAACTGGGCGCGGACGCCATTGTCGGCGCCTTCTGCAACGCTTCGCGCCACGAAGGCCTGAATGCGGGCGAAGCCGGGGCGGATTATGTTGCGTTCGGCCCGGTAGGCGCAACCACGTTGGGCGATGGCAGCCAGGCGCAGCTGGATCTGTTTGACTGGTGGTCACAGATGATTGAAATTCCGGTGGTCGCCGAGGGGGCGCTGGATGCCGCATCCGTTGGTGCGCTTGCACCGCACACGGATTTCTTTGCCATTGGCGAGGAAATTTGGCGTCAGAACGACCCGGCAGAGGCGCTCCGGACCTTGCACCGGGCGATGGGCGCCTAGGTCTACGCCCTAAGCGTCCTCCGTGGCCATTTCCGTCGTAAATCCGGCCCGCACGATCGCCTCGCATTTTCCCGCCAGGACCTTGCGATCCCTGAAATCTCGGGCTTTCACCAAGGGGTGATACACCAATACAACCCGGCCCTGTGGCCAGACCCCAAGCACTTTTAACACATGCGGTCCGAGCGCCATATCGCCCCACCAGCCATAAAATCGCCGATCCTGCCCGGGCGGGGCGATGTATATGATGCTTACCGCCTGAATCGCCATGTCACGGGGCATTTCCGGCATGAGGAACGCCGAGAAAAGCGTTGATTTGAAAGGTAAAACCCGTTTTCCATCGGTGGAGGTGCCTTCGGGAAAAAACAACAGGCGATGCCCCAGTTGCAGCCGGGTTTGAAAGGCTTTGACCTGGTGGGCGGCCTCGCGCCGGTCTCGGCGGATGAAAAGGGTGCCCGTGGCCCGCGCCAACCAGCCGATCAACGGCCAGCCCGCCACTTCGGATTTGGCCACGAACCAGATGCGTTTCTGGGCGTTCAGCACGAAAATATCCAGCCAGGACACATGATTTGCCACCACCGCGCCCGGCCCCCGCAAAGGCGCGCCGCGGTGTTCGACCCGCAGCCCGAGAATGCGCAACGCCAGGCGACTGACCACCAGGGGAAACGCTCCGGACACCGGACGCGCGGGTCCGTGGAACAGCCGCTCGACCAGGCGCACCGGCAGCAATAACGCCAAACCGATCAGCAAAACCGTGATCAGCGCGCCACCGCGCAACAGCACCAACCCCCAGCCAGCCAAACCCGGGCGAAACCGCGCCGGCAGCAGCGCCGGGTCATCCCAGGGCAGATCCCGATTGGCCGCCTGTTGCTGAGCCCTGGACGGCCTCACCTTGCCCGCTCTTTGGTATATTTTTCCTTGTGGCGCTGGCTCATCGTCGCCGTATCCATGATCAGGCAAACATCGGTGGTGTTGAACGCATGGTCAACAAAAGCGCCATTGCCGACAAAACCGCCCAGCCGCAAATAGGCCTTGATCAGCGGCGGCACCGCCTTGCGCGCGGCCTTTGGGTCAATCTGATCTTTGCCCAACAGATCCATCGGCTGAAACCTGTCCGCAAGGACCTGCACGCGCAAAGCCTCGGGCGCAAGGTGCTGATCGTGCAGATAGGCCAGCGGCAGTTTCAGCGCGTCAATATCCGTACCATGGAACGAGGCCACGCCGAACAGGATTTCAATCTGGTGCTCCAGCACATATTCCGCCAGCCCGCTCCACAAACGCCGCATGCCAGTGCCGCCGCGATAGTCACGATGGACGCAGGAACGGCCCAGCTCCAGCAACTTGCGCCCGCTTTGCTTCAGCGGGGTCAGGTCATATTCGCCCTCGCTGTAAAACCGGCCGCATTCCTGTGCCTGATCCTGGC
>CAYSBG010000353.1:0-2745 GCA_964429125.1 uncultured Aliiroseovarius sp. | reverse complement strand
ACCACCTTGCAGATCACTTTCTGTGGCAGCGAGGCGTTAAGCGCTTCTTCTTCGTGAAACTCGACCTTGATGGTCATGCCGTCTTGCAGGAACGGACGGCGCTCGCCGAGGATTTCGGCGGGAAGCTCGATTTGTTCGTAAGTTGTGGTGTCCATGAACACCAGCATGCCGTCATTTTCATAAAGAAACTGCTGGTCTTTTTGCTCAAGGCGCACTTTTTCAACTTTGTCGGCGGATCTAAACCTTTCGTTAAGCTTTGATCCGTTACGAAGGTTGCGTAGCTCGACCTGGGCAAAGGCACCGCCCTTGCCGGGCTTTACGTGGTCGACCTTCACGGCGGCCCACAGACCGCCATTATGCTCCAGAACATTTCCGGGGCGTATCTCATTTCCGTTGATTCTAGGCATGTGGCAAAACCATGGCAAAAGGTTGAAGATTTTCTGACTGCACCTATATCTTGGTGGCCCGCGCCGTGCAAGCACGCAAGGTGTTGTGGGTGGCAAAGCCTAGCTATGCAGTCGTTGCATAGCAGGTATGCGCCAAATGGGGTACCGAATCGGGTGAGATTGTTCATATTGCCCGCTACGCCTGAAAAGACAAGAGCAAGAATAACGTAAGGACGATCATGTTGGATTTTGTAGACGGTACAGCGTTCAATCACGAACAGGGCAACCGCGCGCGCAAGCTTTTCGCGGCGGTGGTGCTGGCTGCGCTGGATGACGCGATCGCGGATGACAAGAAATACGGCAACGGGCCTGAGCAAATCGCCCGTTGGGCGCGTTCGCGCGACGGGCGCGAAGTGCTGTCTTGTGCGGGCATCGACCCGAACGAGCGGGTGGTCAAAGGCCTGATGGAATTTGTTGGCAAAGGTGTGCGCACCTCGGTCGCGCTTTCGCGCGAAGAAAGCGAACGGCGCAACGCTGCCGCGCAGGCCGAAGCTGCCTGAAACGGCTAATCGGGACTGAAATGTAAAAGGCGCTCCGCAGTGGGCGCCTTTACTTTTTTTCCGACCGCAATAGCCAGGAAAATACCACCAGTGCCAGCAGGCCACCGACGATTTGCGCGGCAATAAAGCCGGGCACATGGGCCGGGTTGATGCCGGAAAACGTGTTGGTAAAGGCGCGTGCGATGGTCACGGCGGGGTTGGCAAAAGAGGTTGAGGCAGTGAACCAATAGGCGGCGGTAATGTAAAGCCCGACCAGCCAGGGCACCCCGTCCGGGCGAAACCGCACTCCGGCCAGAATGGTCGCAAGCAGGCCGAATGTCGCCACGGCTTCGGCCAGCCATTGGTCGCCACCGGTACGCGCATGTTGAGAAAATTGCAGGATTTCCTGGGCAAACATGGCATGGGCCAAGAACGTGCCCGCCACCCCGCCGAAGATCTGCGCAAAGATATAGGCCAGCGCCGCGCCGCGCCCCATATCGCCGTGAATGGCCATGATCATGCTGACCACGGGGTTGAAATGGGCCCCGGAAATGGGCGAAAACATGCTGATCAGCACCACCAGAATGGCGCCGGTTGGCAAGGTATTTCCCAATAATGCCAATGCTGTATCATCGGTCAGGCTTTCTGCCATGATGCCTGATCCGACGACCGTAGCCACCAGCAACAGCGTGCCCAGGGCCTCGGCGACCAAACGCCGTGACAACGTGAATTGCATGTTCAGCCCTCCGGCTTGGCGCCCATGGCACCGATCCGGTTCAAGGTATCGGCGTTCCATGCGTCGCTTTCCAGGGCCAGGAGCGCGTCTATGCGCCGCTCCAATATGGCGAAAGCATCGGCGAAACCGGCTTGGATTGCGGCGCTATTGCCCTTTATTGCTGCCGGGTCCGGCAGGCCCCAATGGGCGCTGAGCGGCGCACCCGGCCAGTAGGGGCAAGGCTCGTTTGCTGCGGCGTCACACACGGTGATGACCAAGTCCATTTTGGCCGCGTCGGGTGCGGCGAAGTCGTCCCAACTTTTTGACGATAGCCCTGCTGTGTCTATGCCGTGGTCTTGCAGCAATGCCAAAGCATGGGGATTTGGCGTGCCCGCTGGATCTGATCCGGCGGAATACCCGCGCATTTGTCCCCGCGCCTTGTGGTTAAGCAGCGCTTCGGCAAGGATTGAGCGGGCTGAATTTCCGGTGCAAAGGAACAGGATATTTATGGGGTGGTTCATGTGTTTGGTCCGATTTGTGAGATTTCAGCAATCAACGGGCGGCACAGTTCGGCGCGTCCGCCGCAGCAATCCTCCAGCAGAAACTCCAGCATCGCCCGTACCCCGTCCATGTCGGCGAAATAGCGGATAACGCGCCCCTCGCGCCGGTTCTGCACCAGCCCGGCGGCCAGTAAAATCGACAGGTTGGCGGAGGTGGTGTTCTGACGCGCGTTCAGCCGTGCGGCGATCTCGCCTGCTGCCATGCCGTCGGCCCCGGCCTGAACCAACTGGCGAAATGCATCAACCCGGCTTTGTTGGGCGAGGGCGGCAAAGGCCGAGATGGCTTGTGATGTATCCATATATCATGAAATATAGAAATATTTACGCCTGTCAACCGGCTTTTCAACCGGACCGGCGCGGGCTAGGAGTGGGCATGACACGGGCAATCATGATTCAGGGCGCCGGCTCCAATGTCGGCAAGTCGATGCTGGTCGCGGGGCTGGCGCGGGCATACCTGCGCCGGGGCTTGCGCGTGGCGCCGTTCAAGCCGCAAAACATGTCCAACAACGCGGCGGTCACAGTCGATGGCGGTGAGATTGGCCGGG
>CAYSBG010000352.1:0-2756 GCA_964429125.1 uncultured Aliiroseovarius sp. | reverse complement strand
CGTGTCGATATCGCTATGCATGTAACGCACGCGAATGCCCTGTTCGTGCATGTATTCGGTCAGGTCTTCGGCCATGCGTTTGGTCAGGGTGGTGACCAGCGTGCGCATGTTTTCGGCGGCGACCTTGCGCACCTCGTCCAGCAGATCATCGACCTGCATTTCCACCGGGCGGATCTCGACCGGCGGGTCAAGCAGGCCGGTCGGGCGGATCACCTGTTCGACAAATACGCCGCCGGTGCGTTCCAACTCCCAAGCCGAGGGCGTGGCCGACACGAACACCGATTGCGGGCGCATCGCGTCCCATTCCTCGAATTTCAGCGGCCGGTTGTCCATGCAGGACGGCAGCCGAAAGCCGTGCTCGGCCAGGGTGAATTTACGCCGATAGTCGCCGCGATACATGCCGCCGATTTGTGGCACGCTGACATGGCTTTCATCGGCAAATACGATCGCGTTATCGGGGATATATTCAAACAGGGTGGGCGGTGGTTCGCCGGTTTTACGCCCGGTGAGGTATCGCGAGTAATTCTCGATCCCGTTGCAATAGCCAGCGCTTTCCAGCATTTCAAGGTCAAAGCGGCAGCGTTGATCCAGCCGCTGCGCCTCCAGCAATTTGCCTTCGCTTTCAAATTGCTCAAGCCTCTGGGCCAGTTCCAGCTTGATACCCTGGATCGCCTGTTTGAGCGTCGGGGTCGGCGTCACATAATGCGAGTTGGCATAGATGCGCACCTTTTCCAACTGGTCGGTACGCTTTCCGGTGAGGGTGTCAAATTCGGTGATGCCCTCCAGCTCCTCGCCAAAAAATGAAAACCGCCAGCCGCGGTCTTCAAGGTGGCTGGGCCAGACTTCTAGGCTGTCTCCGCGAACCCGGAACGTGCCCCGTGCAAACCCCGCATCGGCCCGGCGGTATTGTTGGGCGACCAGTTCCTGCATGACTTTGCGCTGATCGTACTCCTTGCCCACATGCAAATCCTGGGTCATCGCCACATAGGTTTCCGGGCTGCCAATGCCGTATATGCAAGAGACCGAAGCGACGATGATCACATCATCGCGTTCCAGCAGGGCGCGCGTTGCCGAGTGGCGCATCCGGTCGATCTGTTCGTTGATCTGGCTTTCTTTCTCGATAAAGGTGTCAGAACGGGCGACATAGGCTTCCGGCTGGTAATAGTCGTAAAACGAAACGAAATACTCGACAGAGTTATCCGGAAAAAACCCCTTCATCTCGCCATATAACTGCGCGGCGAGGGTTTTGTTCGGGGCAAGGATGATCGCCGGGCGCTGGGTCGCCTCGATCACTTTGGCCATGGTGAAAGTCTTGCCAGTGCCGGTGGCACCTAGCAAAACCTGATCGCGTTCGCCATTGTTGAGCGCTTCGACCAACTCCTTGATGGCAGTGGGCTGGTCGCCCGCTGGCTGAAACGGGGTGTGCATGACGAAACGCCTGCCACCTTCCATCTTTGCCGGGGCGTCGATGCTGGGCTTGAGAAAGGCGGATTGTTCAGTCATGGCGCACCTCGGGCTGGGAGGTCAGAGATAGCCTTTCGCCCGGGCTTTCTCAAGGGAGAGCAGGGCGCGCTGAACAATCTGCTGACAGCAGGTGTCAGGAGGTATGCCCCGGTCAGGTGGAGGTTGGCGCCAACATGCGTTTGAGCAAATCAAACCCGGCCGCCGAGAACCGCATCTTTTCGGCATCCTCCAGGACATCCCATTGTTCGAGTATCCACTGATCCAGGGACATGCCCAGGGCCATGATCAGGCTGATCAACAGGCTGTCAGGCAGATCGCTGCGAAACGCGCCAAGGCTTTGACCATACTGAAGCTGCGTGGTGATCCAGGCGCTGAACTGGGCCAAAAGCTCTTCGGTGAGCGGCTTGCCGGCACTGTCTTCGCGCGAGCGATAGAACATCCGCCCGGCGGTAATCACCAGCGGCGCAGCATGCACGATCGGCACCAAACGCATGGTCAACGATTCAAGCGCAGGCCAGACCTGATCGGCAGTCTTGGCCTCCTCTGCAAGGGAGTAGGAAAGCTCAAAGACCGGGGCGGCGGCGTACAGGAATGTTTGGGTGAACAGGTCGGACTTGTTGGAAAAGTAGTGGTAAAACGACGATTTGCTCATGCGCATCTGAGAAATGATGTGATTAAGCGAGGCCTGGGTGAACCCTTTGGCGGCGAACTCGCCACTTGCAATTTGAAACAGCCGGTGCCGCTTGTCTGCGGGCAACTTGGTCGAGGGATGATCGGTCATGGTCTTGACAGCGTTCCTTTTGCGCCCTAGCTATAAAGTGTGGACCGATTGGTCCAGTTTGCGAAATACCCTGCCGACACTACCATGGGCAGGGCATGAAAACAATGATATCAAAGGAGCGTCTGCAATGTCCCGCTTTCCCGTCCGACCCGAGCTTGATCGTCGTCAAACCCTGGCGCTTCTGGCCGGGGCGGGGGTGTCTTTGGTGCTGCCGATGGCGGCGCGTGCTGCCGGAGATGCGCGCAGTATCCTGAAGGCTGCGTTCACCAATTGGCGGGCCAATTCCTCCCACGCGGTGGTGGACATGAAGATCAAGCGCGGCGCGACGCGCAATCTGTCGATGGAAAGCTGGACCAAGGGCGACAGCAAGGCCTTGGTGCGATTTACCGCGCCGGCGCGCGATGCTGGCAACGCGACCTTGCAGCTGGGCAATGCCACCTATGTGTTCAATCCCAAGCTCAACCAGGTGATCAAGCTGCCGGCCAGCGCCATGAGCCAGTCGTGGCTGGGC
>CAYSBG010000351.1:0-2760 GCA_964429125.1 uncultured Aliiroseovarius sp. | reverse complement strand
CCGCTGGGCATCGCGCAGGATATCCACCGCCGGGCGCTGGCCGTCCGGCAGATAACCCGCATCCATCTGGCGCGCTACCTGCAGGGCCTGTTTCCAGACCCGGTTCAGTTCACCATCCGCCAACTGCCAATCCCCATAAACGCAGGTATTCATCTCCTGCTGGTCACGCGGATTGTCGCAATCCTGCGCTTGCGCCACAGTAGACGAGAATGCCAGAAAAACACCAGCCGCCACAAACTTCAAGTTATACATTACGATGCTCCCATAATTTGTTGATTAAAACCAATAATAATACGGCCGCCCGAAAAGGGTATCAGGCGCACTTCACGAACTTGTCCGGGCTCGAAACGCACCGCCGTCCCCGCGGCGATATCCAGACGCATACCCCGCACCGCAGCCCGGTCAAATTCCAAGGCCGCATTAGCCTCGGCAAAATGATAGTGGCTGCCAACCTGCACCGGCCGATCCCCGGTATTAGCCACGTTCACAACCACAGCATCCCGCCCTCCATTCAGTTCGATCTCTCCGTTTGCTGCAAACACCTCTCCAGGCCGCATGCCCACCCCTTTCATCTTTCCTGAAATACTCTCGCCGAAGGCCCGATTTTTCGCAGAAAAATCATTCCCCACCCGCCCGGATCGGATGATGCACCGTCACCAGTTTTGTACCATCCGGAAAGGTCGCTTCAACTTGCACGTCATGAATCATCGAACTGATCCCATCCATACAGTCACCTTCGCGCACAACATGGGCGGCCGCTTCCATCAGGTCGGCAACCGACCGGCCATCGCGTGCGCCCTCAACAACATAATCGGTGATCAGAGCGATCGCCTCCGGATGATTCAGCCTAACGCCACGCGCGCGACGATCTCGCGCCACCATCGCTGCAAGGCTGATCAATAGCTTGTCTTTTTCCCGTGGTGTCAGGTTCATATCCCCCCCCTTTCGCCCTTTAGAGCATCCAAACCCGTGGCAATGCAAGCCCACGCAATTCGATCAGAAGTGGAACCAGAGCATTGCGTAGTTTTTGGGCATCCGCAGATAATAGCCGCACAATCAATTTGCCATCCCATGCGGAAGCCGCCGCTTCCACGGCCTCCGTTTTCGCCAAAATGGCACGAACCGGCGATAAATACGCCTCAACGTCCGGGGTGACCATGAGCAGCGTTGACAAGGCGTTGACCCCGCAAAGCCCAGCGCGTTCTGGCGTCGACGGACGGTCAAGTCGCAGGCTATCGGCCCAGATAAGCCGCCCCCCTCGTCGCACGCGCCAATGATCACGCAAATGCAAGCGCTGCACCCGCTCGCCCATCGCAGCCCGGCCAAATACCAAGGTTTCCACAGCCAGAAGCCGGGCATTTTCAGCCATGTTGACCTCAAGGCGACGGCTGAGCGCGGCGCCGTCAAACAGAATGGTTTCTTGCGGAAGCCAGTCGAGCCGGGCGTCCCGGCCCACCTCCAGCCGGTTGGCAATCTCGGCGGTCCCGTCAGTGGCGCGGTATATTCGTTCGGCTGTCTGGCTGGCAACGCTCAGTGCACTTCCGGCCCCGAGCCCGACTTCAAGCGCCAAACGATCCCCACCAGTCACCCCGCCGGAAGAATTGATAACCACCGCTTCCGGCGGTGCGCCGGCGACGACGCGTGGCAAACGCAGTTTCAGACACCCCTGTTGATAAAGCACCTCAAGCCCGCGCGCGCCCATCTGCAACCGCCCGCATCCCCGCGCCCTTTGCAAGGTCGAGCGCACTACGTCAGCCTTCTGTGAGGCAGTTTTCACATTTCACCCTCTCGCGGCGATTCCCTTGCTGACAAAGCCTAGCCGCACCCTATGCTGACAGCAATGGAGGGACACATGCGGGAAAAATTTGATTTCGACACAGTGATCGACCGACGCGCGGTGCCAGCGCTGAAATGGCACAAATTAGTCTTGGGCGAGACGGGCAGAGACTTGTTTCCCGCCGGTGTCGCCGACATGGATTTCCGCGCGCCTCCCGTGGTTCTGGCTGCGTTGCAAAAGCGACTGGAGCACGGTGTTTTCGGCTATGAAACCTGGCCCGATACCTTGCTGCCGGCTTTGACCACTTGGCTGGAAAAGCAGCACGGATGGCAGGTCGATCCGGCGCAGATCCTGCGCGCGCCCAATGTGCTGAACGTGCTTTCAATCGCCGCCGCGATTTTTAGCGCACCAGGGGATGGCATTATCATCCAGCCTCCGGTTTTCTTTGATTTTCAAGATATTATCGAGGAGAACCACCGTAAAATCCTGATTAATCCGCTGCGCCTGATCAAGGGGCGATATGAGTTTGATCTGGCGGGTCTGGAAGCGGTGGCTGCCCAGGACCATGCGCGTCTATTATTCCTGTGCAACCCGCATAATCCGGTTGGTCGGGTCTGGAGCCGGGCCGAACTGGTGGAAATTGACCGGATCTGCCGCGCCCATGATGTGCTGGTCGTGGCCGATGAAATCCACGGCGACATTACCTTGCCGGGCCACACTTACACACCATTTACCAGTCTTGGCCCAGACGCGGCGGCAAACTGCATCGCAGTGATTTCCCCGGCAAAAAGCTTCAACATCGCCGCGTGCTGCCAGGCCTTTGCGATTATTGACGATCCCACCCGACGCAAGGCGTTTCAAGTCGAAAGTTCCCGGCTGAACTGCAACAAAAACAATGCATTCGCCTCGGCGGCGATGGTTGCGGCCTACAGCCGGGGGGCGCCATGGCGCGCGGCTTTACGGCTCTATCTGGCAGAAAACCT
>CAYSBG010000350.1:0-2775 GCA_964429125.1 uncultured Aliiroseovarius sp. | reverse complement strand
AGGAGACTTGGCCGAAGCCGCCTCAAACCTGTTCGCTGCGTTGCGGAAACTGGATGAAATGAGGCCAGACGCGATCGCCGTTGCGCCGATACCCGAAACTGGGATCGGACAAGGCATCAATGACAGGTTACGCCGTGCGGCGGCGCCACGCGAAAAGAAAAAATTTGGCTGATGGCCCGGTCAAGCCCGACCCGCCGTCGCCGACAGCGTCATCGGATCCACCCCCAGTGTCTTGAGAGCGGCAGCCCATTTCGCATCTGCATCCGTGCCGAACACCAGGCCGGGGCTGGCATCGGCGATGAGCCAGCCATTCGCAATGATCTCGCGTTCCAACTGGCCCGAATCCCAGCCCGCATAGCCCAACATCAGCATCGCGCTGTCGGGGCCTTCGCCTTCGGCCAGTGCACGCAGAACATCCTGCGTCGCGGTCATCCCGAACTGCTCATTCACATCAAGTGTCGCATCGGAAACCGAATAGTCGGACGAATGAAGCACAAACCCCCGCCCAAGTTCCACCGGGCCGCCAAAATGCACCCGGATATCGCGGCCGCCGTTCTTCTTGGCAATCCCCAGTTGCTCCAACAAGTCGTCAAGCTGAAGGTCGGGTGTAGGCTTGTTGACAATCAGCCCCATGGCGCCGTCATCGGAATGGGCGCACATGAAAACCACGCTATTGGCAAAACGCGGATCACCCATGCCCGGCATGGCGATCAGAAGCTTGCCATTCAAGTCCATAGAATTCCCGGTGCTGCTCATGACGTCAACATGGGGGCTGGGGCGGTGCAGTGCAAGTATGCGAAACCCTGCTCGCATTTTGTCGCCAAATTGTGATTTCCCAATCCGAGTGCCGCCTCTATGTTCTGTGCATGATAAAACGCCTTGTGATCACAGCCGCCGCGATACTTCTTGCAATCTTGCCGACATTTGTCGCGGCACAATCGTTGACGTCGCTGTCCGACGTTGCAAAGGTCTCTGTCTTGCCCGGCTGGCGCACGGCCGAGGGCAAACATATGGCCGCCATGCGCATTGAGCTCAAGGACGGCTGGAAAACCTATTGGCGCGCGCCAGGCGAAGCAGGCATTCCGCCGACATTCAACTGGCAAGGGTCTGACAACCTGAAATCCGTCAAGCTGTTTTGGCCGACGCCAAAGGTCTTTACCGTAAACGGGCTACAGTCCATCGGCTACAAGGGCGTGATAATCCTGCCGATCGAATTGACGCCTGCCGGTCCGGCCGACACCCGTATCGCCTTGCGCGGACAACTTGACCTTGGCGTTTGCGAGGACATCTGCGTGCCGATCTCTGTCCAGATTTCCGCCGATCTGCAACCCGGAGGCGTTGTGGACGACCTGATCCGTGCCAGCCTGGACCACCAGCCGGCAACGGCAGCCGCGGCACGTGTCAAATCTGTCTCCTGCAAGGTCGAGCCGATGTCGGACGGGCTGCGCCTGACCGCGATCATCAATCTTCCCCGGCAGGGTAAATCCGAGGTTGCGGTCGTTGAATTGCCTGATCCGGCCATCTGGATAGCCACAACCGAAACGTCACGCTCAGGCAGAGTTCTTACAGCCAGCACCGAATTGGTGCCGCCCGACGGAAAGCCCTTTTTGCTCAACCGCTCAGATGTACGCATCACCGTCATCGGCGACGGAAAAGCCGTCGATATCCAGGGCTGCGCCGCCGGCTGATCGCGCCTATTTCCGGCGTTTCTTGTGCTCTTCCAGGCGGGGAAAAATCTCGACAAAATTGCAGGGCATGTGGCGATAGTCGAGCTGCAGGCTCAGAATTTCGTCCCAGGCGTCCTTGCACGCACCCGGGCTGCCAGGCAGGGCGAAAAGGTAGGTTCCCTGCGCCACACCGCCGGTCGCACGGCTCTGAACCGCAGATGTTCCGATCTTGTTCATCGAAACCATCGTGAACACGGTCGAGAATGCTTCGATTTCCTTTTCGTAAACATCGCGGTGCGCTTCAACCGACACATCGCGCCCCGTCAGGCCGGTGCCGCCGGTTGAGATGATTACATCTATTTCGGGATCGTCGCACCATTCGCGCAGCTGCGTCGCGATGGCGCTGCGTTCGTCTCTCAGGATCAGGCGCGCAGCCAGCTTGTGGCCGGCGGACTCAATCCGATCGACCAGAACCTGCCCCGAACGATCATCTGCTGCGGTCCGGCTATCCGAAACTGTCATGACGGCAATTCGGACCGGAATGAATTCCCGCTTGTTGTCAATTCCGGACATCAGTTTTCCTTCAGCTTTTCTTGCACCATCAACAGGTCATGCCAAGCTTCACGCTTGGCGCTCGGGTTTCGCAACAGATAGGCAGGGTGGAACATGGGCAAGGCTTGCAGCCCCAAAGCCGCCGTCCAACTGCCGCGCAGCCGCGTAATTCCGCGCCGGCCCAACAGGGCCTGACAGGAAATGTTTCCCATTAGCACCAGCACGTCCGGCCCGACCAATTCCACGTGGCGCCTGACGAAGGGCATCAGCATGGCAATCTCATCCGGCCTGGGGTCGCGGTTTTGCGGCGGGCGCCATGGCAGGATATTGGTAATGTAGAGCGATGACCGACTGTCGGGGTGATCCCGCGCCATGCCGATCGCCGCAAACATCCTGTCCAGAAGCTGACCGGCCCGACCAACAAACGGCAGGCCCTTGATATCCTCGTCACGCCCCGGCGCTTCGCCGATGATCATGACACGGGCTTGTGGATTGCCGTCCGAAAAGACAGTTGTTCGCGCCCCGCGTTTCAATTCGCAATGTTCAAAGCCTTCAA
>CAYSBG010000349.1:0-2788 GCA_964429125.1 uncultured Aliiroseovarius sp. | reverse complement strand
TAGGCGGGATAATCAACGGCATCGCTTGCGGTAGAATGATACGGCGCATGGTCAGTCCAAAGCCGAACCCCATGGACCGCGACGCCTCCCACTGGCCCTTGTTGATCGACTGTATCCCGGCGCGGAAGATTTCAGTCATGTAGGCGCCGTAACACAGTGTCAGCGCCAGAATGCCTGCCGGCACAGCGTCAATCACATAGCCCAGTTGTGGCAAGCCCAGATAAATCAGATAGACCTGCATCAGCAATGGAAGCCCACGAAAGAAAGACGTGTAAAAACTGGCAATTGCATAGGCAAACCCGTTTGAGGACAGCTTGGCCACGGCTCCGAAAATCGCCACAATCGAGGCAAGCGTGATGGAAATGGCCGAGATATACAGCGTGGTAAAAACGCCTTGCGAAATCATGAACCAGAGTTTTGACTGGATGAATTTGAAGTCGAGCCCGAAGCCGTAAAAGAAAGTCAGAAACAACAGGAGGAGTTCCAGCCAGACGACAAGCACCTGCAGCCGAAAGCGCAAAAAACCTATCAAAACGATGTTGGCGGTGAAAATCATCGACAGCACCAAGCCGATGGCCATATTGCCAAGAAGCCCGGATTGCGCAGGCTCGCCAATCGCCGGGCGCATCAATTCGCCAAAAAGGGTATCGTTCAACCCCATAAAGCTGAAAATAACCATGCCGACTACGAAAACGATCGCCATGACCTTGGGTTTGTGGACTGCCGGATCGGCCACCACTGTATCTGCAAATAACATGTTGTTGCCCCGTGTGTTGGTCCGGCCCGATTAGGTTCGGGCCGGAAGTTTTTGTTGTCGCAACAGGGCTATTCGCTGGTGGACGTATAATCGACGCCGTACCATTTCATCGAAAGCGCGGTGAGCGTGCCATCAGCCTTCATTTCGGTGACAATTCCTGCCAGTTTGTCGTTGAATTCCTGGTCCCCCAAATCAATCGCCAAGGCAAGCGGCTCATAAAACACCGGATCTCCCAGAACACGCAGCGGGTAGTTTGCTTCAATCGCCGACAAGATTGCCGGAAGCGATCCGACCATGCCGTTCAGGCGAACGCCATCTCCGAGCCGCAGATCATCCATCGCTGCGGTGCTGTCTTTGTAGGATTTGTTTTCAACAGTAAGCTGGTATTCAAACGGCGGTACACCTTCCGCATCAATTTGCAGGTCGTGTTGCAGATATAGCTCGAACGTTGTGGCGGTTCCGGCTCCCACGGCTTTGCCGTTCAGATCCGCTAGGGTTTCAAAGGGGCTGTCCTTGTGTACGGCTACAGATGCTGGCGTATAGTAATACACTGCCGGAAAAGCCAACACTTCTGCGCGCGATTTCGTCGGTGTCATTGATCCCACGGACAGATCCCAACGGCCATTCCAGCGACCTGCGGTGATGACATCCCAAGAGGGGGTTACGAACTCGACATCAACGCCCAGACGTTTGGCAATCTCGCGGGCAACGTCCACGTCAAAGCCGTCCATTTCATTGTCGTCATTGATGAACGATTGCGGGGCCCAGTTTGCATCTGTGGCAACCTTCAAAACCCCTGCCGCCATCACGCGGTCAAGTGCTTCGCCTGCAAAAGAAATGCTGGTGGAAAGTGCCAATGCTGCCGTGGCGGTCAGTGTGAATACTCTTCGGTTCAGTTTCATAGTCTTCTCCCTAGGTTTGTTGCCAAATCTGGTTTGGCGCGGTTTTCCGGAATTTCCGGTATTTGGTTGTTTTCTTATATGTGCACAGCCAATCGGTAGGCTTCCAACAGCGCCGCATGAATGGTGCGCGAGGTAACCGCGTCGCCCAATCTGTGCAGCATATAGCCTTGCATTTGTGTTTCCGGCTGCGGCGACCAACTTGCCATGGCATCGACATCGGTGGCGCCGTTGTTTGCAGACCCGCAGCGAAGGTCGAAAAACACCTCCGCCAGCGGCTCTGTACCTGCTTCCAGCACGACCTGGTCGGTGCTGATCTCTTGCGTCTCCCCGGTGAGTTCATGGGTCAGGGTGGCCACCAACCGGTTGCGGTCCTTACGCAGAGCGCCAAGTTTCTGATAGTCAAGCGTCATGACGCCCTGAGCGGCCAGACGTTTGTGAAAAATGATCCGGTCAGCGTAGCCCATTTCCCCCGCCGATTGGGCATCAATCGTGGCCAACGTAACCTTATGTCCCTTGGAGGACAGCAGATCAGCCGTCGCAACCGCCTCATGGCGTCCGGTATGATCGCAGATCAAAACCTCGTGCCCTGCCTGCACATCTCCCGACAATAAATCCCAGCTGGAAATTGCCAGATCGGCCCCGGGAAAGGTTTGCTCGGCGGGCATCCCGCCGGTTGCCACAAACACATGATCGGGGTTTTCTGCCCGAACATCTGCGGCCTCGGCGTAGATATTGCAGCGCACATCGATGCCCAGCTTTTCCAGCTCTGCTTCGCGCCAGGCAACAATCTGGATCAAATCCTTGCGCCATGTGGTTTTTGCCGCCAGCCGGATTTGCCCGCCCAATTTCGGCGCGGCTTCAAACAAAACCACCCGGTGCCCGCGTTCTGCGGCGACCCGTGCGGCCTCCATTCCGGCAGGGCCACCACCAACCACCACCACTTTCTTGCCGGGCGTTTCGCTGGCGGGCACATCCATTGGCAACAGCGTTTCACGACCAGAGGCGGGGTTGTGGATGCAGTGGATCTTTTTGTGAATGCAATGCGAGGCGCCAATACAGGGACGAATGCGATCTTCTTCGCCGCGCATGATCTTGTTGACGATCTGCGGGTCGGCAATATGGGCGCGGG
>CAYSBG010000348.1:0-2800 GCA_964429125.1 uncultured Aliiroseovarius sp. | reverse complement strand
AACACCTCTACCATAATGACAAGATGCCGGGACTCCATGATTATGCAGAGGTCTTTGTAGGGGATGCGCCATGCGTCGAGATCGGCCTGCAGAGCGCCGAACTTTCATAGCGCTTTTTACGGAAGCTGATCTGGTAAAATTCCTGCAGAATTGTCTTGTGGAAACACTCGCCACATTCGACTGGTGGCAATGTTACTCACATGATGGGCCCAAGGTTCAACAGACCGTCTTTGTGTTTGATGATCTTCTCGCATCGCCCCGCGCATTGGAACCAGTGGCGCAGGATTTATAGGTCTACGCCCTAATATTCAACATCGTGTTTTCCTTGTTTTGTGGTTGGTATGCATCACCATCAAAACGGCAACCATCGCCCTTATCAATGGGCGGGCCGCTCCCAGTTCCGTGCGCTGAAATTGGGGGCGGTGTCAGATGAAGTCGGAACTGATACAGCCCATTACCGGCTGACCATTTCGCCTGTTTGGGATGGCCCCGTCGTCGCGAATATTTCTGCCGAGCGTAGCGAGGCCGGGCCCAACTTTCGCAGGCCGAAGGCCGAGAAAGGCGGGAGGGCCCCTTTTCGGAGCAAGGCTGGTGAGCTGATTGCCCAGCTTACTGAAGGTCGGCAAAGGCCTTTTGCAGACGGGCAACGGCCTGTTCCACCCGCGCGCGGGGGGTGGCAAGGTTGAAGCGTAGAAAACCCTCGCCGCCTTTGCCGAACGTCGGGCCATGGTTGGCGGCGATATGGGCGTTTTTCTGGACCCGAGCGGTCAACGCGTCCTGGTCCATTCCGGTGCCGGAAAAGTCAACCCAGGCCAGGTAGGTGCTTTCGAGCGCCATTGACCGGACCCCGGCAATTGCATTTACCCCGGCATCAAACAGCTGCCGGTTGCCGTCCAGATAATGCACCAGCGCGTCGACCCATTCGCCGCCTTCGGGCGAATATGCAGCCTCGGCCATGAACAAGCCAAAGGAATTTGGCGAAACGCCCAGCGCGTTCATGCGGGCGGCGAAACGGGCGCGCAGTTTTTCGTCGGGAATGATCACGTTGCCGATATGGCTGCCGGCGATATTGAAGGTCTTGGTGGTGGCGGTCATCATGACCAGCCGGTCTTGGATACCGTCGATCAGTGCCATGGGAATGTGCTTGTGGCCGGGCATGACCAGATCGTGGTGGATTTCATCGCTGACCAGCACCAGGTCGTGCCGCCGGGCAAAGGCGGCGACACCTTCAAGCTCGGCCCGGCTCCAGACCCGACCGCCGGGATTGTGCGGCGAGCAAAGCACCAGCATCTTTTCGCGCCCGGTCATGGTTGCGTCCCAGGCATCGAAATCTGGCGTGTAGCGCCCGTCGACCAAAGGCATTTGCATTTCAATGACTTCGCGCCCGGCGGCGCTGATCACCTTGGCAAAGGCGTGATAGACCGGGGTCATCAGCACCACGCCGTCGCCCGGATCGGTGTAGGCATCGACACAAAGCGCGGTGCCGTTGACCAGGCCGTGGGTGGTGAAAATCGCCGCCGGGTCGACCTTCCAGCCGTGGCGGTTTTCCATCCACCAACAGATTGCCGCGCGGTAAGACGCGTCGTCGCCATAATAGCCGTAGACCCCGACCGAGCGCATTTTTTCCAATGCGTTTTCAACACAGGCGGGCGGGCGGAAATCCATGTCGGCCACCCACATGGAGAGGCCATCCGCGGCCGGCACGCCATAGAGCGGCTCCATCAGGTCCCATTTGGCCGAATGGGTGGCGCGCCGCTCGATGATCTCGTCAAAATTCATGTCGTCTCTCCCTTGGCGCTTACCTTATTGTTTGGCCCGTCCTCTGCAAGGGTGAAAATGTCTTCGACCGGGGTGGCAAGCTCGCGGGCGATCTTTAACGCCAGCAGGGTCGAGGGTGTGAAGATGCCGTTTTCCACGGTGTTGATGGTTTTACGCGACACACCCACGCGCGCCGCCAGTTCGGCCTGGGTCAGGCCAGCGTCCGTGCGCAGGGCTTTGAGGTGAGAGATCAGACGGGTGTCGCTCATCGTGTGTCGCGCCATTCAAACCAAGCTTGCATGAGTAAGCCTGTCATGACCCCGGCAAAAGCGGCGCCGAAGCCTACGAATGCGCCTGACAGGGGGGTGATGTCCTGGAAATCCAGCCAGCCGAGGATCAGCGCGATTTCCAGCGTGGCGATGAAGGCCCATTTTTCCGATCGGCGTTGGTTGGCCTGTGCGCGCTCGTCAAACAGCGCCGGGTCGGTTTTGTGCAGGATCCGCAAAGCGTTCTGCCGGGCGCTCAGCCACAGGCCGAGCGCCACCGAAACCAGCATCAGGCCCCAGCCAAAGGCTGATTGCCGGGTTTGTAGCAAGACGAGCGCCGAGAACAGGCCGGCGCCAACCGCTGCGAGGGCGAGGTAGTGCAGGTGCAGGCGGCCCGGGTCCGGGGGCGCGATGGTTGGCTTGAGGGGCCAGAATTTGTTTGTCAGCAATGTGAGTGGTATGACCGTCAGGCCAACCGCCAAGGGCACGGCCGCGCGGCTAACAAAGCCCAGATATTCGAGCAGGGCGACCCCAAGTCCGGCAAGAATTCCGCCGCCGATTATCGGCAGGATGAAACGAATCATGTGACCTCCACATTTGTAACCTATGGGTTACATATTGGCGTGAAGATGTAACGTCAAGGTTACACCTCCTTCGCCTTGCAAAAAGCCGGCGCGCAAATTACATCGGGGCCATGAGCAAGAGAGCGATCCTGATCCACCCCGACCCGCGCCTGAAAAAGGTCTGTGCCCCGGTGCCGGACCTGTCGGACGAGC
>CAYSBG010000347.1:0-2813 GCA_964429125.1 uncultured Aliiroseovarius sp. | reverse complement strand
CGTCCATCTTCTGCGCCCGGCTGATGCGCGGCACCATTTCCATGGCAATGACATTGGCGCCCTTTTCAGCCGCCAGCTCCATGCCTTCCTTGTTCGCCCCCGGATTGAAAAACGAAATCAGGGTCTGGCCCTTTTTCATCCGCTTCAGCTCGGCCTCGGAAGGCTGGCGCACCTTGGTGACAATATCGGCGGCCTTCCACAGGGCGGGCGCGGTTTTCACCACCTCGACGCCGGCTTCTTCATAGGCGTCATCGGTGAACCCAGCCGCCTCACCGGCCTTGCTCTCGATCACACATTCATAGCCGAGCTTCTGCAGGAGCAGCGCACTTTCCGGGGTCATCGCCACCCGCGCCTCTCCCTTGAATACCTCTTTTGGCGTTCCGATTTTCAAATCCGTTCCTCCTCATACCCTTTGTCGCTTGCGCGGCGGCCTCCCACGAAATCGTGACCAGCCAAATGGTCGCAGAAGCCCCCCAGATACACTGCGAGGGCTTCCATTCGGATAAGCAAATATACATATTCCGTATGAAATCAACTTGGAGTCCTCAATATGCGACCAGAAGTCACTTCACAGCCACAGAAGACAGCAAAAACCCTGTCCCGGCGCCACGCAATTGTCCTGGGCGCGGCGGCCTTGTGTACCGCAAGCTTCGGCGCCCCGGTCATGGCACAGCAGGCGTCCACCCCGGA
This sequence comes from uncultured Aliiroseovarius sp., assembly GCA_964429125.1. GTDB lineage: Bacteria > Pseudomonadota > Alphaproteobacteria > Rhodobacterales > Rhodobacteraceae > JAAEUB01. The sequence goes on along the minus strand of CAYSBG010000347.1, from coordinate 2,123 downwards.
CACGGCACCGTTTTACCAAATCACCGCGACCGAGGCCCATGATCAGGCGCTGGCCGGTGAAATCATCCTGGTCGATGTGCGCACCCCCGAAGAATGGGCCGAGACCGGCATCGGCGAAGGCGCGATTGCGCTGGACATGCGCACCGATCAATTCGTCCCCGCGCTGGTGGCCCTGCGCAAAGCCAACCCCGACACGCCAATCGCCATGATCTGCCGCACCGGTAATCGGTCGCAATTCGTGGTCTCGGCGCTGGCCGGACAGGGCTTTCCGGGGTTGGTTGATGTTTCCGAGGGCATGGTCGGCGGGCCGCGCGGCAAAGGCTGGATCCCGACCGGCCTGCCGACCTATGCGGGCACCCCGGAAAACGTCTCTGCCAGGCTGGCCGAGACCATGCCCACCGGGGAGTAACTTGGGAATAAATGACAAAACGGGCATGGCGCAAAATCATGCCCGTTTTCCTTCATCTTGGTGCAAATACCTCCGCCGGAGGCCTCAAATCGCCGCGCAGCGGCTCGCCGAGCGTAGCGAGGCCCCCGAGTCACATTTTTTTCAAAAAAAATGTCTGCCAGCGGAGCCCTCCCGCCCCTTTCGGCCTGACGGCCTGCAAGGGTTGGGCGTAGCTCGTTTTTCGCAGAAAAACGAGCCTGCCACCGCCAACACCACCCGCAGCGCCTCAGAGCCAGCGGCGTACTCTCTGTTTCCACGCGGTGAATTCGGCGCCGAACTTGGCCTCAAGTCCGGCCTCTTCGCCGACAATATAGCGCCTAGCGATCAGCGCCATGAACGCAGGCACCAATACCAGCCCCGGCAGCATGTCCCATTTGACCGCCAGCCCCGCAAGAACCAATGCATCGCCCAGATAAATCGGATTGCGGCTAAACTTGTATATGCCATTTTGCAGAAACGCCGTCGGCACCCGGCGAGGCACGAAAGTTGTGTTGTTTCGCAGAAACTCGATCACTGCCAGACCCATGATCGCCAGGCCCAGCACAACCAGGCCAAAGCCAACCGGGCCAAGCCACTCCCATCCCGTGGCAAGCCCGGGCAAGGCCCGGTCCATTCCCCACAAGACCAGGGCGAAAATGGCCAGCCAGAGCGGGGGAATATCTATTTCGCGCAGCATGTGTTTCTCCTGTTGCGGTGGGGCGGTCACCGGGGCTACCCTGCCTTGCAAACAGGAGGGATGCAATGGACGACCTGACAGGCAAACACGCGATTGTGACCGGCGGCGGCACCGGGATCGGACTGGCCATCGCCAAGGCCCTGGCCGGCGCGGGCGCACAGGTGACGATTACCGGGCGACGCGACGCGGTTTTACAGCAGGTAGCCGCGGAAAACCCGGGCCTGCATGCCCAACAGATGGACGTCGCCGATGAGGCCTCGGTCGAGGCCGGTTTTGCCGCCGCGCGGGGCGCGCGCGGGCCAATCACCATATGCGTGGCCAATGCCGGGATTGCCGAGGGACGCACGCTGCCCAAGACCAGTCTGAAATTCTGGCGCAACACCATGGCGATCAACCTGGATGGCGCCTTTCTGACCATGCGCGCAGCCCTGCCCGACATGGAAGCTGCCGGCTGGGGGCGGATCATTGGCGTGTCTTCGATTGCCGGGTTGCGCGGGCTGAAAGGCGGGGCCGCTTATAGCGCATCCAAGCATGGGATGATCGGGTTGATCCGCACCCTGAGCGAGGATTACATCGGCTCGGCCCTGACCTTTAGCGCGCTGTGTCCGGGCTATGTGGACACGCCGATTGTCAGTCGCAATATCAAGATCATTGCCGAAAAAACCGGGGCAAGCGCAAAAGATGCGTTGATGACGATGGTCGGCCAGAACCGGCACCGGCGGCTGATTGCGCCCGAAGAAGTGGCCAGCCTGGCTTTGTGGCTCTGCCTGCCGGGCGCTGAAAGCGTGAACGGACAGGCGTTGGAAATTTCCGGCGGCCAAGTGTAGCACCCGCGCGTACAAATCGCGCAAGATGCAGTTTTCACGCAACATTTTACGGTAAAGCGGCAGCCGGGCCTGGGTGAATACCCGTAGGCGCATGTCTTCGTCGCGCTGGATATTGCCCCGGCGCACTGAGCGGGATTGCTGCAAAATCCGGTCGATTCGCACGATATCTGCG
>CAYSBG010000346.1:0-2825 GCA_964429125.1 uncultured Aliiroseovarius sp. | reverse complement strand
CATTTCGGCCAGTTCGATCATCTCGACCTGATCTTTCAGCTCGCCTTCCATCGCGCGGTATTCGTCCACCGCATCACTCAGTGCTTGTCGCTCCCGCATCAGCTTTTGCGCCCGTTCCGGATCATTCCACAGGTCCGGGTCTTCGGTCATGGCATTGAATTCTTCCAGGCGATGGTCGGCAGTATCCATGCCAATGCGCTGGCGTAGCAAAGCCAAAGAAGCCTCGATTGCCTCTGCGTTTTTCTGTGCTTCTGCGCGCATGTGCATATCCCCGTTACTGCTGGCAGCCCGCGATGCATCCCACGGGCCAGCCTTGTGCAGGCAATAGCAACCCCGGCGCCCAACGGCAAGCCAGCCAACCCCACTTCGCTTGAGATGGCATCAAAACACTTCTATGAGAGTGGCATGACATTCGATGCCGCCTCTGCCACTCTGAGCCCCGAAGCTCATGTATTGGTTGCCGATATCGGCGGCACCAATACCCGGGTCGGGCTGGCGCAGAATGGCAGCGTGCTGCGCCAAACCATCCGCCGCTTTGCCAATGCCGATTTCGCCCGCCCCGAAGCCGTGTTGGAGGCGTATTTACAAGCTGAAAGCCCGGCCACGCCCGGCGCCGCTGTTGTCGCCATTGCCGGCACTGTGCTGGACGGCGTTGCCCAGATGACCAACCTTGACTGGACGCTCAACGCGCAAGACCTGGCCCATGTTACCGGCGCGGCTCAGGTGCGCCTGCTCAACGATCTGCAGGCGCAGGGCCATGCGCTGGACCATCTGGCAAAGGGGAGATGCAGGAAGCTCCTTGCCGCCGAACAGAACCGCACAGCATCCACAAGGCTGGTGGTTGGCCTTGGAACCGGCTTTAACGCCTGTCCGGTGCATCGCGGCCCTACCGGCCTGTTCGTTCCCGCCGCCGAGGCCGGCCATTGCCATTTGCCGCTTTTCGGCGATGAAGAACGTGCGCTTGGACAAAGCCTGGCCAAGGGCCGCGACGGTTTGGTGCATATCGAAGCCCTGCTCAGCGGCCCGGGGCTGGCGCGTGCTTACCAGTATTTCGCAACCAATGCCCGCACGCTTTCCCCTGCTGCGGTGATCGCCGTCGTCGATAGCGACCCGGCAGCCCAACAGGCCTTGCAGGTATTTATCCGCCTGCTCGCGCGCGTTCTGGCGGATCTGGCGCTGCTGCACTTGCCGTTTGGCGGTATCTATTTGGTGGGTGGGGTTTCACGCGCCATCGCGCCGTTACTTGGGTCCATGGGCTTTGGCGACAGCTTGCGCGCGCAGGTGCGAATCCTGGGCCTTGGGGGCGATTTTTCAGTCTTTTTGGTGACCGACGATTACGCGGCTTTAAGCGGATCCGCCCGCCTCCTCTTGCCCTGACCTCCCCGAATTCCAGTCATTTTGGGCTATTTGCGTGAAAAATGTCGCGCCTTAGGCCAATATTAACCTGCCCCGTTCTAGACCCATACAGAACGGATAGAAAAGGGGCCAGCTCATGCAGGTCAGACGCGTGTTGGGCGCCGTGGCGCATCATTTGATCGGCGAGGTGCGGCGATGAGCGGCGCGACGCTAAAACTGTCGCCGCGCCTGGATATCGCCCATGCGGGGGCAATGGCTGCGGCCATTCTCGAACTCGAAGGCCAGGATCTGAACCTGGATGCAACCGAAGTCACCCATTTCGGCGCCATGGGGCTGCAGGTGATCCGCGCCGCGGCGAAAAGCTGGCATCAAAGCGGCTATCGGCTAAGCCTTTCCGGCCTTTCCATGGATTGTAGCGATCAGGTCCAACTGCTTGGATTTGCCCCCGAAAGCCTTTGTGAATGGGAGAATGACTAATGGGTTTGCAGGTTTTGGCCGTAGATGACAGCCGCACCATGCGCGACATGCTGCGCCTTGCTTTAACCGGCGCGGGGATCGAAACCCACCTTGCCGAAGACGGCGTCCATGGGCTTGAAGTTCTTGAGGAAATTGACCGCCCGGATGCCATTATCACCGACATCAACATGCCCCGCATGGACGGCTTTGGCTTCATCCAGGCGGTGCGTGCCCGTGAAGACACCCGCACCATCCCGATTCTGGTCCTTTCAACCGAAAGCGCTGCCGAGCTGAAATCTCGGGCACGCGAAGGCGGTGCCACGGGCTGGATCGTCAAACCCTTTGACCCGGCAAAACTGGTCAAGGCTCTCAACATGGTAGCGGGGTAAAAACATGTCCGACCCAATGGCCGAAATCCGCGCTTCATTCTTTATCGAATGCGAAGAGCTTTTGGAATCGTTGCAAGACGGGCTGGAGGTGATGGAATCCGGTGACGGCGACGAAGAAACGGTCAACGTGGTTTTCCGCGCCGTGCATTCGATCAAGGGCGGCGCCGGGGCTTTTGGCCTGGACGATCTGGTCTCGTTTGCCCACAAGTTCGAAACCGTTATGGACGAGGTGCGCAATGGCGCCCTGACACCAGATACCGAGATCATGAAACTGTTTTTTGTCTGTGGCGACAAGCTGTCGGATTTAGTCCGAGAAGCACGCAACGACGAGCCACATGACCCGGCCAAGTATGCCGATGTGCTCACGCAATTGGAAGCGCTGGTTGGCGAGGAGGCGCCGGAGGAGGAAATTGCGTTTCAACCAGCCGCGCTTTCCCTAGACCTCGATCTTGATGGCCCCGCCCCTGGCTTGCCTGAACTGCCCGAGATCGCAGATGCCCCTGAGTCAAGCAGCCCGCAAGAACCGACCCTCGGCATCGAATTCGTACCGCAAACCGCCCTCTACGCCTGTGGCAATGAACCATTATACCTTTTCCGCGCGGTGCGCGACCTTGGGGCGCTAGA
>CAYSBG010000345.1:0-2829 GCA_964429125.1 uncultured Aliiroseovarius sp. | reverse complement strand
CAAAAAGCCGCTGTCGCATTTGTACTGCGCGCAAGAAAGCGTGAAAAACCCGCGTAAAGCCATTTTGCCCGGCGTTTTTCTGTGCTACCACTCAGGCAGACTTTCGGCCGCAACGGGGCCGCGAGAAAGACCGATTGGCATTTAGAACGGGGTGGCGCGGGGATGCAGCGCGGCGGGTTTGGCAGATACATTGTTTTGGGGGTCGCCACAGCAGCGGTCCTGTCGGGCTGTTCAGCGGTGCAATCGCTGAACCTTGGCGCATCGGGTCTTTTCGGCGGGGGCCGGGCGCGGGCCGAGCAAAAACCGCTGGAGGAATACACCGCCGAAGAGATATACCAGCGCGGCGAATATGAGCTGGAGAACGGCAAGCCCAAGGACGCCGCCAAATGGTTTGGCGAAGTCGAACGGCTGTACCCTTATAGCGAGTGGGCGAAACGGTCGCTGATCATGCAGGCCTTTTCCTGGCACAAGGCCAAGAAATACGAGGATGCGCGCGGCGCGGCGCAGCGGTTCCTCGACTTTTACCCGGCGGACGAGGATGCAGCCTATGCGCAATATCTTCTGGCGCTAAGCTATTATGACCAGATTGATGAAGTGGGCCGCGACCAGGGTCTGACCTTTCAGGCGTTGCAGGCATTGCGGGTGGTGATCGAAAAATACCCGAACACCGAATATGCCCGCTCGGCGGTTCTCAAATTCGATCTGGCATTCAATCACTTGGCAGCCAAGGAAATGGAAATCGGCCGCTACTATCTAAAGCGCAAGAATTACACCGCCGCCGCCAATCGCTTTCGCGTGGTGGTCGAGCAATTCCAGACCACCACGCATGTGGCCGAGGCTCTGCACCGGCTGGTGGAAACCTATCTGGCGCTTGGCCTGACGGAAGAGGCGCAGACGGCCGGGGCCATTCTTGGGCACAATTTCCAATCGACCGAGTGGTATGATGAAAGCTATCGTCTGCTGACCGAGCAGGGGCTTGAACTCAAGTCGCGCGGCGACAATTGGCTGTCCACGGTTTATCGCCAATTGATCAAGGGCGAGTGGTTGTAGGGAAGGTGGGCAGATTGCCCACCCGACGCTGAAAAGATGCTTCTGAGCCTTGAAATTCGCGACATGCTGATCATCGACCATCTGATGATCGAGCCCGGGCAAGGGCTCAATACGCTGACCGGCGAGACCGGCGCGGGCAAGTCTATCCTGTTGGATAATCTCGGTTTTGTCCTTGGCTGGCGCGGGCGGGCGGATATGGTGCGCGCGGGCTGTGCCCAGGGCGAGGTGATCGCGGTTTTTGACCTGCCGGTCGGGCATCGTGCGCGCGGGGTTCTGGAGCAGGCGGGCATACCGCTTGAGGACGCGTTGATTCTGCGCCGGGTTAACCGGGCCGATGGACGCAAAAGCGCGTGGGTCAATGATCGGCGGGTTTCGGGCGAAGTGCTTCGGGCATTGTCTGAAACCCTGGTCGAATTGCACGGGCAACAGGATGACCGGGGGCTATTGAATGTGCGCCTGCACCGGGAAATGCTGGACGAATTTGCCGGTTTGGGTGGGCTGCTGGCACAGGTTCGCCGCGGCTGGCAGGGGCTGCGGGCGGCTGAAAAAAACCTGGAAAACGCGCGCACTGCTCTGGCTGAAATTGCCGAGGAAGAGGATTTCCTGCGCCATGCAATGGCCGAGCTTGATGCGCATGAGCCGCGTGTCGGGGAGGAGGCAGAGCTGGACGCGCGCCGCCGTATGATGCAGGGTGCCAGCCGGGTGAACGAAGATATTTCCCGGGCTTTTCAACTGCTTGGACCCGGAGAAGGCGCCGAAGGACAGATGGGGGAGGCCTTGCGCTGGCTCCAGGGCGCCGAAGCGGAGGCGGGCGAGGTTCTGGCCGCTCCACTGGCCGCGTTGGGGCGGGCATTGGACATGCTGGCCGAAGCCGCAAGCGATGTTGAAACCGCCATGGGCGCCTTGCGCTTTGACCCCCAAGAGCTGGACGACGCAGAGGAGCGCCTGTTTGCGCTGCGGGCATTGGCGCGCAAACATGGGGTGGCGCCGGACGATCTGGCCGAATTGGCCGATGAATTGCGCGCACGCCTTACCGCGCTTGATAGCGGCGCCACCGGGATCGCCGCCCTGGAAGCCGCGCTGGCCGAGGCACGCGCAGGCTACGAAAAGGCCGCTTTGTCCCTTAGCCGCGCCCGCGCCGAGGCGGCAAGAAAGCTGGACAAGGCGATGATGGCCGAGCTTGCACCGCTGAAAATGGAGCGCGCCGTGTTTACCACGCTGGTGACCCCGACCGAGGCAGGCGCGCAGGGGACGGACGCGGTGACCTTTAGCGTTGCCACCAACCCGGGCGCGCCGGCCGGACCATTGAACAAGATCGCCTCGGGCGGGGAATTGTCACGGTTTTTGCTGGCGCTGAAGGTGTGCCTGACCGGCGTGCGCCCGGGGTTGACGCTGATTTTTGATGAAATCGACCGTGGAGTCGGGGGCGCCACCGCAGATGCTGTTGGTCGGCGCCTGGAGGCTTTGGCCGCCGGTGGCCAGGTGTTGGTGGTGACCCATTCGCCACAAGTCGCCGCCCGCGCGGCGCATCATTGGCGGGTGTCCAAACGGGTGGAAAACGGCGCGACCTTGTCGACGGTAACCGTGTTGGATGCCGCCGCGCGTATCGACGAAATCGCCCGGATGCTGGCCGGGGACACGATCACCCAAGCGGCCCGCGCCGCCGCGCGCGAATTGCTCGCCGGCTAGGGCCTGTCCTCATTTATCTTGCGCCCCCCGGCGCGTGCCAAAATGCGCCGCGTCCCTTCGGGATTTCGCCATTTTCCGCCATCGCGGCGT
>CAYSBG010000344.1:0-2863 GCA_964429125.1 uncultured Aliiroseovarius sp. | reverse complement strand
ATACCCGAACGCCTTCTATCAGCGCATCAAGGAACGCCGCGGCTCGGGAAAAGCCCTCATCGCGACAGCCCGCAAACTGCTGTCGATTATCTGCGACACGCTCAAAAACGGCTGGGTTTTCGAGGATTTTCCCGCGTTCAAAATCAAACAAAATCAATGTCCTGCTGGACAAACATCATAGGAGCGCAAATGGACAAAACCGGGGAACGGCCGCTGATACATTCGAACGCGGATCCGGCGGGGCAGGGTCGCTTGTCGGCGCCTTCGGCGCTGCGTAATGTCGGCCCGATTACCAAAGTGCTGAAAACCCTGGTGCCGGACACGGGCGCGGCGCTGGAAATTGCTTCGGGCACCGGGCAGCATGTTGTTGCCTTCGCTAAATCCTTTCCCGCGCTTTCCTGGCAGCCCACCGACATCGCGCCCGAACGCCTGGCCTCTGTTGATGCCTGGGTTGCTGCAGAAAAAGTCGAGAACGTTCACCCGGCGCAATGCCTGGATGCATCGCGCCCTGATTGGGACGTCGGGCGCTTTGATCTGGTGCTGATCAGCAATCTGTTCCACCTGATCAGCAACACTGCCGCCCGCAACGTCCTCTCTGGCGCTGCGCGTTCCTTGAAAACCGGCGGGCGGCTGTTCCTCTATGGCCCGTTTCGGGAAAACAACCGCTTCCGTTCCGCCGGCGATGCTGAATTTCACGCCAATATTGTCGCCGCAGAGCCCGAATGCGGCTATAAAAGCGTGGAATGGATGCAAAAGACGACTGAAGCCGCCGGGCTGGTGCCAAACGGGCGCCACGAAATGCCAGCCCATAACCTGGCGCTGGTCTTCCAACATGTCAACAAAAGGTAACCCATGACGAATTTTTCACTCCTTGGCCTGTCAGGCTCTCTGCGCAAAGGGTCGCATAATACCCGGCTTCTGTATGAAGCCGCACGGCTCGGCGATGCATCGTTGATAAAGGCAGACTTGAACCTGCCGCTTTACGACAGCGATGCCGAAGACCGCGATGGCATCCCGGAAGCGGTGCAGAAGCTGGCCGATCAAATCGCCGCTGCGGATGCTGTGCTGATCGCCTCGCCGGAATATAATCAGAGCTTCTCCGGCGTGCTGAAGAACGCCTTGGACTGGATCAGTCGCACCGAAGGCAGTCCGTGGCGTGACAAGCCGGTGGCGATCGTCTCGGCTGCGGCGGGCCGGGCCGGAGGGGCGCGTTCGCAATATGCCCTGCGTCTGGCCATGACGCCGTTTCGCCCGCACCTTTTGACCGGCCCCGAAGTCATGGTTGCTGCTGCCGATGCCCAGTTTGACGAGAATGGCGTATTGACCGGCGGTAATTACGCGCGTCTGCTGACCTTGTTGGTTGAGGGGCTGAAAAAGGCTGCGGCCAACGCATAGGCGCGGGTTTCGCCCCGGCTATCGCCGGGACGACCGACTGGGGGGCCAGCCCCCCAGACCCCCCGGGATATTTTCGGAAGCATGAAGAAGCATGAAAAGGCGATGGGGCGTGACTTTTGCCGGGGGCGCGCCTACCTGTTACAGAGCGACTTACACAGCGACGTCGCCCTTTGGGGCGTAAGCGCGGGTTTGAACGGAGACCAACTTGCATCTTGACGTGCGGGATCTGCGAAATTTTTATTACCGTTCCGCATTGGGCCGGGCGGCGCAACGGGTAATCCGAGACAACATGCTGGGCTTTTGGCCGCAAGCCAGCACCAAGGGTCAAAGCATCGCCGGGTTCGGCTTTGCAGTGCCGTTGCTGCGGCCCTATCTGCGTAATGCGCGCCGGGTCATCGGCCTGATGCCTGCCCCGCAAGGGGTGATGCCTTGGCCGCCGGGCGCGCCCAATGTGGCGGTTCTCTGCGAGGAAACCACCTGGCCGATCGAAACCGGGATGCTCGACAAGCTGATCATCCTGCACGGGTTGGAGACCTCCGAAAATCCGGCACTTCTGCTCGATGAATGTTATCGGGTGCTTGGGCCCGGCGGCTGTGCCTTGTTCGTGGTGCCCAATCGTGCCGGGCTGTGGTCGCGGTTCGACAAGACCCCGTTTGGTTTTGGCCGTCCTTACAGTGCCGGCCAGTTGGAAGCCCAACTGCGCGCGCATGGTTTCGAGATCAAGCGCCACGCCTCGGCCCTGTACCAGCCGCCCTCATCCCGGCGCTTTTGGCTGCGCATGGGCAAGCTGGTCGAACGTGCCGGGCGCGCGCTGCCGCTGATCATGGCCGGCGGTGTGCTGATCGTTGAGGTCACCAAGCAAGTGCCCGCCCCTTCCCGCCCGGGCCTTGCCGAGCGGGTTAAGCGGCCTTTGCGTGTTTTGGAAGGTATCGGCGTACCCGAACCCGCCCGCAGGGCATCCTCGGCACTTCCGGCCCAAGCACTCAATGTTCGCCGCAAACCCCAGAATCATCACGGATTCGCCGTCTCGGACCCGCGTAAAAGTGTTCCCCGACCGCCGCATAAAGCCGCACCCGGGGCAAACCCCATTAAATAAGGGCGTCAAGTTAGCGCAAAAGGCGACCATGCCGGTTGCGAGATCGATATGCCTCTGCTAAACCCCACGCGATTTTAGCGAGAAGTGCGCTTTGCGGCATCTCGGGAAGCCGCCCCTCTGCCATGCGCGGAAACGGGGCACATGAATCGGAAGGGTGGACGTGTCTGAACCAGTCTCGATATCAACAGGTATAGCCGGGCGCTATGCCACCGCCGTTTTTGAACTGGCGCTCGAGGGCAAAAAGCTCCCGGCGCTGGAAAAGGATTTGGCGGCTCTGGAAACCGCTTTGGCCGAAAGCGCCGATCTGCGGGGCCTGATCTCGTCGCCGCTGATCAGCCGCGATGAGCAAGCGGGTGCGATTGCCGCGTTGTC
>CAYSBG010000343.1:0-2864 GCA_964429125.1 uncultured Aliiroseovarius sp. | reverse complement strand
GGGTCATTGGGGTCACGGATTTCCTTTTCTATTCAAATGATTGCACCGACGGGACCGACATGTTGCTGGACGCTCTGGCGGCCCGTGGACTACTCACTCATCTGCCAAATCCGGCCCAAGGGCGCAACTATCAGATGGAAGCATTGAAGGACGCGCTGCGCCAGGATCTGGTGCGCCAGTCCGACTGGATCTGGGTGGCCGATGTGGACGAGTTCCTGAATATCCACACCGGCAAAGGCACGATCCCAGAGCTGATCGAGGCATGCGCAAACCCCCAAGCCATCTCGGTGACCTTTCAATTCTTTGCAAATGGCGGAATTGAGGGTTTCAAGGATGAGCCGGTAATTGCACAATTCGAACAATCGCATAACCCAGACATCTGGACGGATCAAACCGCAATCGAAGTCAAGACATTGATACGGAATGATTTTCCTGTAAAATACCTCGGCGCTCACCGACCGTTCTCTCGCAAAGGACTATCAAAAAATCAACAACCGACCTGGAAAGACGGCTCTGGCCGCCCGGTTCCGCGCCCGTTCCTTAACGCCGCCAACAAGAATCGCCTGCGCAAGTTTCCTGCACGCGGCGCCCGCGCTCTGGCGACGCTCAACCACTATGCCTTGCGCTCGCTGGACTCCTATCTGGTGAAAAACGACCGCGGGGATGTGAACCGTGAACACCGCGCGTTTGACACGTCTTACTGGCGCGAACGCAATGATGCTGCGTGGAAAGACACCTCGATTCAACGCTACCTGCCACGCCTGAAAGCGGAAATGGGGCGTTTGATGAAGGACCCTGAGATCAAGGCCTTGCATGATGAATCCGTGCGCCTGCATCTTGCCAAACGCGACGCACTTCTGGCCCGCGATGCCTATCAGGAGATGCGCGCGCAGCTACGCGCCGCGCCGACGATCTCGCCCCAGGAAGAGGCCCTGCTGGCGCTTGTCGGAGCGCCCTCATGACCCGTCTGCGCGTCATCAACCTTGGCCTGCCGAAATCCGGCACCACCTCCCTTGGCGAGGCGTTGAAACGCGCCGGTCTGAACGTCGCTGACTGGCGGATTCGCCGCGGGCAAAGCAGGAATGACCACCTCAAACGCGCCTTCGTTGGCAAGCTTATGTATCGCAGTTATTTCGAAAACGGCGACCCGCTGGCCTTGATGGACGAATTCGACGCGTTCACCGAAATCGACATCGTCCGCGAGGGGCTGAACCTGTGGCCACAGACGGATTGGGGCCTGCTTGCCGCCATCCGTGCCCACCATCCCGGCGCGCGTTTCATCCTGACAAATCGCGACCCGGCGCGGCACAGCGATTCCATGGGGCGGTGGTCAAATCTGGGCCGGACCCGGCTCCCGAACAACGCCATTCCCGGGCTTCCCGAGGGATGGGGCGGCACCGATAGCGAACGCATTCGCTGGATCAATGGCCACAGGGCCTTTTGTCGACAAGTCTTTGGAAAATCGAAAGACTTCCTTGAGTATAATATCGAGGATACCGATGCCCAGGCCCGGGTTGCCGACTTTCTTGGCATTGACCTGCCCTGGTGGGGGGTCGCCAATGCCAACCAGAACAAGCCCGGCGAAACCGCCGCGAAAGAAAGTGTTAATCATTGAAGATTTATGTGCATATCGGCTTTGAACAATGCGGCGCAAACCGCTTGCAAGGCGTGTTGGCTGAAAAACGCGGGCAGCTGTTGCAAAAGGGCGTTCTGTTCCCCCGCGTCGGCGGGGCCAAGAACCAAACCCGTGTCTATATGGGCATCAGCGACCCCGATGCGGTCGATATCCTTCGCTTCAACCGCGGGCTGATCGAACCCAAAGCCCAGGCCCGCCTGCATGCCAAAATGGCAAGCGAGATTGCCAGCGAAGTGGCGCGTCATGCGCCCGATACGCTGATCCTTTCCGCCAGCCAGCTGGGCACTTTACCCACCAAATCGGCTCTTGAACGCCTGCGCGCCACCCTTCTGCCCCTGTCCGAGGACATCACCATCGTCGCGCATATCGACGAACAGGCCCGGCTATTGGTGCGCCATTATTCCGACGCGCTCTGGTCCGGACGCACCGCGTCTCTGGAACAGGAAATTACCCTCGCCACCGGCGGAAACTGGCGCAAGCACGCGCTGGATAACTGGGCCCTTCGTGATCCTGCCAGACACATTTTCCCCGAGGTCCAGGCGGCGCCGTTCTGGCTGGATTTTGCCGGGCTGCAAACCGCCTGGGAAGAGGTGTTTGGCCCGGCAAGCGTGCGGTTTCGTCCCTATGATCCAACGCGTTTCTACGGCACGAAGATTATTGAAGAAATACGCCAAACATTTGATATTAAACCAAACATTGGCAAGGCTGACGCCACGGACCTGCCACCAGTCTTGTCCGCCGCCAGCCTCACGCGAATGCGCATGATGAATGCGGTTTTTGTTCAGCTTCTTGAACATGGCAAAGTGATCCCCCGCCAGCTTTGGCGCCGCCTTCTGGGGGAGGTCACAATTGCCGGCGCGCCGTTGGCTCCTGGCGCGCTTGCGCAGTTTTCCAAGAGCTTTGAAGCGGATAACAAGCGGCTGATCAAGGCCCATCCGGCGCTGAACCAGGCCAGTTTGAAACGTGATCGCGCGCTCAAAGCCTGGGAAGAAGCCGCGCCAGAGATGGGTTTTCGTGCCAGCCAATACGCCGCCGCCTTTCTGCCCCGCATCGACAAGGCCACGCGCCTTGCCACCCCCGCGCCGACAGCTGGCCACATAGCGAACGGCGACCTGTCCCCCGTTGCCCAAAAACTGCTGAGCAAGGCGGCAATCGAGAATTATGGCTCCCTCAAAGGCGGTCGATTTGCCCCCCACAACGACCTTGCCCCACAGAACGAGGACCAGCT
>CAYSBG010000342.1:0-2880 GCA_964429125.1 uncultured Aliiroseovarius sp. | reverse complement strand
GTCGTAAATCGCCGCATCACCATGCGGGTGGTAATTGCCCATGACATCGCCGGAAATCTTGGCCGATTTGCGAAAGCCCCCGGTAGCGGTCAGTTTCAGCTCGCGCATCGCGTACAAAATCCGCCGATGCACAGGTTTCAGCCCGTCGCGCGCATCCGGCAACGCCCGGTGCATGATCGTCGATAGCGCATAGGTCAGGTACCGCTCGCCCAACGCCCGGCGTAGCGGCTCGCTTACCTCGCGGGCGGTTTCATCTTCGCTCACATCATCCATGGGGATGTTTTAGAGTCCGCCACCGAGCGGGTCCAGCGGCTTTTGCCCGCCAACGCTCAGCGGCGCCCCATTCGCGCCAGCAAACGCCGCGCCCATGGCCGCAAGCGCAGTTGAAACACCACCCCGTCCTGGTCAACAGACTTGCGCGCGCGTGACGGGCGCGCGGGCATTTCCGCCGCCCCCTGCCCGCGCCGCGTCATAATCGATCAGCATGACCGGCTCGCAATAACGGTCTTCAAACGCGCCAAACACCCCAGGCAGGTCAGTGAGGCGTCCTGCGTAATCGGTCAGGGAATCCCCAATCGTTCGCGCGCCCCCACGATGGTCCAGGGTGACGATTTCCCGGTACATGGCTGCCGCCGCCGTGCCGGCCCGGCGCACGAATGCCACTGGCGCAACGCTCTTGAACCCCGAAAGGCGCGTGCCCAAATCGCTGATCAAACGCGCGCGGTCCTCAAGAAACGGCATCAAGAAATTCTCGCAAGACAGAAGCACAATTTTGGTGCGACTTCGTGCGATTTCCTCATAAAGTCTCTGCCAGATGCCGTCATCGCGCGTCCAGAAATCCGATATACGCGCCGCGCGCCGCCTCCATGCCGGTATTGCGCGCCACTGACAGGCCCAGGTTTTGCTGATGATGCAGGACTTCGACCCCGTCCATTTGGCAAAACCTGTTGAAATACTCCAGCGGAAATGCCTCTGGATTGTCGTTGACCAGTATCGTCTGCAACCGGGCAATCCTCTGCGCGCGGATCGACGCAATGGCCATATCTACCATGGAGATTTCGTTGTAAAACGGGACGAATATGGAAACCGGGCACGCCGTGTCCGGCGATTCAATGTGCATCACTCTTGCATTCAAAGGCTGTTTTCTTCGCCCTCATCCCCAGTTTTACCACCGACAAACCCGCCGTCGAAAAGCAGGGCACACAAAAGTGATAAAAGGCCCAACAAGCCGAAACCGAATCCCATGGCAACTCTCCCGTTCGCCCCCACGATAAAGGAATCCGCGTTGTTGCAATGGCATTCCGGGCCCGGACCGCTGCATTATTTCCCGTATAGCGAGCAGTGCGCGGCGGGAAAAATCTGGCGGTTTTCCCCTCCCCGGATCCGCTCTATGATGCTATTTAGCTGGAAATCCGAGGGGCAAGATGGGAATCATCCGTTTAACATTGTTTTCAGCCGCTTTGGTCGGAGGCGCCATGTATTGGTTCGGCCGCGACGATGGCCTGCCTGATGACCGGCTGGGCTATACACCACGCGCGCCGGACGTGGTGGTGAGCGCACCGATCGCCACGCCCGTGGCGCGACAAGTGCAGATATCGGTGCCAGCGATCACGCCCACGCCCATAACGCCCGCCGAGCCATCGCCGGTCGTGCCGGTGGCGACCCAGCCGCCACAAAACACGCCCCCAATCACCCCGGAACCAACGCCAGTGCCCACCGCCAGCCTGCCGACGCTGTTTGTCACCGGCAGCCGGGTGAACATGCGCGCCGGCACCTCGACCCGCGAAGCGGTCGTCGCCAAGCTGACGCGTGGCACTGCGGTAGAGTTTCTTGGCCCGGCGGCAGCAGGCTGGTCGGAAATCCGCGTGCTCGAAACCGGCGCCCGCGGTTTCATGGCATCGCAATTCCTGTCACCGACCCAACCCTGAACGGTTTGAAGGGCAAATTGCCCACTCCACATCCGCCACCTTACCTTGCGCGTATGCACATGCCGCCGTATCAAAGGCCATGAAAACGCGCTCCATCCTTATCACCGGCTGCTCTTCGGGCATCGGCTATGACGCCGCCCACAGCTTGCACAGGCGGGGCTGGCAGGTTTTTGCCACCTGTCGCCACCAGGCGGATTGCGACCGACTCGCGGCCGAGGGCCTGACCTCATTACGCCTGGACCTGACCGATGCTGCCTCGATCCGCAGCGCCGTCGATCAGGTTCTGGCCGCCACCGGCGGCACGCTTGACGCCCTGTTCAACAACGGCGCTTTCGGCCTGCCAGGTGCTGCCGAGGACCTGCCCACCGACGCCCTGCGCGAGATATTCGAGACCAACTTCTTTGGCTGGCACGAACTGACCCGTGCGGTCATTCCGGTGATGCGCGCCCAAGGCCATGGACGGATCGTGCAGAATTCTTCGGTGCTGGGCATTGTCACCATGCGTTGGCGCGCCGCATATGCCGCAACCAAATTCGCCTTGGAGGGCTATAGTGACACGCTGCGCATCGAGTTGGCCCCGGCTGGCATCCAGGTCATTCTGATCGAGCCCGGGCCAATCACCACCGACATTCGCATAAAATCCATCCCGCATTTTGAGCGTTGGATCGACTGGCGAGCTTCGCCGCATCGGGCAAAATACGAAAAATCCCTGCTCGCACGGCTCTATGGCGAAAATCCCGACAAGGACCCGTTTGAGCTGCCGCCTTCGGCGGTGACGGCCAAACTTGTGCGCGCCCTCGATGCACGTCGCCCGCATCCGCGCTATTATGTGACGACCCCGACCCATATCGCAGGCCTTGCCCGGCGCCTGCTTTCGACCCGGCTGCAAGATCGCATTCTGTCCAAGTCGTAACGCCGCATTGCACCCGGCCTTGCGCACGCCTATTTGACT
>CAYSBG010000341.1:0-2885 GCA_964429125.1 uncultured Aliiroseovarius sp. | reverse complement strand
GCGAAACGTCGACTTGCTGGCCGAGCAGGCGCACAAATTTTCTGCGAAAATTGCCGTGACCGCCCACGAGGGCGCGTATTCGGCGCTGAAGGCGGCGCTGGCGGGGTCGGGATGTGAGGTTGCCGCCGGGGCGGAGGCCTTGCGCGAGGCGGCTGCGCGTCCGGCCGATTGGCTGATGAGTGCCATTGTCGGCGCGGCGGGCCTGGCGCCGGGCATTGCCGCGCTGGAGCAGGGGACGACCCTGGCTTTGGCCAACAAGGAAAGCCTGGTGACTGCCGGGCCGCTGATCCTGAACACCGCTCAAAAGCATGGTGCGCGTATTCTGCCGGTGGATAGTGAGCACAGCGCGGTGTTTCAAGCCCTGGTGGGCGAAGACATGGGCGCGGTGGAGCGCATCATCATCACCGCGTCGGGCGGAGCGTTTCGCGACTGGCCGATGGAAAAGCTGGCTGAAGCGACCCTGGAACAGGCGCTGACCCATCCCAATTGGGACATGGGCGCGCGGATCACTATCGACAGCGCCTCGATGTTCAACAAGGCGTTGGAACTTATTGAAACACAGGCATTTTTTGGGGTTGACCCGGAGCAGATCGAGGTGTTGGTGCACCCCCAGAGCCTGGTGCATGCGCTGGTTGGGTTTCGCGATGGTGCGCTGATGGCGCATCTGGGCGCGCCGGATATGCGGCATGCGATCGGCTATGCGTTGAACTGGCCCGCACGCGAGACGCTGCCGGTGGCACGTCTGGATCTGGCAGCGATTGGTGCGCTTGAGTTTCGCGCCCCCGACGCGGTGCGCTTTCCGGCCTTGCGCCTGGCGCGCGAGGTGATGGCCGAGGGCGGGCTGGCCGGGGCGGTGTTCAATGCGGCCAAGGAGGCGGCGCTGGATGCGTTCATGGCACGCGACATCGGCTTTCTTGACATGGCGGTTGTTGTCGAAAAAGTGTTGGCGCGCGGCGTGCCGGGCCTTGAAGGCGCCACAATGCGGCTTGATAAGGTCGAGGCGGCTGACCACATGGCAAGAGTGGCGGCGCGCGAAATCATCACGACGGGGTTTTGAGGCTCCGGGCAGGCAAAGGCGGAACACAACATGGATATGGTCGGGCTTATCCCGCAATTCGGCGGTGCACTTTTTACCATTCTGGCCTTTGTTGCCGCGCTGACAATTATCGTTTTCATCCACGAATACGGCCATTACATCATCGGCCGCTGGTCGGGTATTCGTGCCGAGGTGTTTTCCATCGGGATCGGTCCGGTTCTGTGGTCGCGGCTCGACAAACGCGGCACCAAGTGGCAGATCGCGGCGTTCCCGGTTGGCGGATTCGTCAAGTTTTTGGGCGATGCCAATGCGGCCAGTGCCGGTGTTGACGGTGAGGTTTTACAAGGGCTTAGCGATGCGGAACGGCGTGCCTCGATGCCCGGGGCGCCGCTTTGGGCGCGTGCCAGCACGGTGGCGGCCGGGCCGGTCTTCAACTTTATCCTGTCAATCGTCATTTTCGCCGGTTTCGCCCTGTCCCAGGGGGTGGCGACCGACCCGCTGACCGTGGCGCGGCTACCGGACATGCCCGGGCTGGAAAACGGCCTGAAGCCGGGCGACGAGATCCTGGCCATCAACGGTGTGGCAACCCCCGGGCTGGCCGGTTTTGCCGAATATGTGGCGCAATTGCCTGAGCAAAAAACGCTGCCCTATACCGTGGGGCGCGACGGGGAGACTGTGGACGTCCTGGCCCCGCACCCTTATCCGCCGCTTGTCGGCGCGGTGTCGCCGGGCTCGGCGGCGCTGGATGCGGGATTGGAAGCAGGGGATGTGATCCTGTCGATGGACGGCCAGGAGGTCGCAACTTTTGCGCAGATGCGCGATGTGGTTGGGCAAAGCGGCGGGCGGGCCCTGGCGCTCAGGGTTTGGCGGCCGGATCAGGACGGCGGGCAGGAAATGGATTTCACCCTGGTGCCACGCAAGATCGACTTGCCGCTGGCCGAGGGCGGCTTTGAAACCCGGTGGCTGATCGGCGTCTCGGCGCAGTTTCTGTTTGAGCCTGCCAGCCGCAATCTGGGCCCGCTCGAAGCGGTGAAAGCCGGGGTGCGCCAAACCGCCTATATCATCAGCGCCAGCGTTTCCGGCCTGTATCACATGATCGCCGGCAATATTTCGAGCTGCAATCTGCGCGGGCCAATCGGCATCGCCCAGACCTCGGGGCAGGCGGCCGCGCAGGGGCCCAGCGATTTCATCTGGTTCATTGGCGTTTTGTCAACGGCGGTCGGATTCCTCAACCTGTTCCCGATCCCGATCCTTGACGGGGGCCACCTGGCGTTCTTTGCCTATGAGGCGGTGGCGCGGCGCAAGCCCAGCGATCGGGCGTTGAATATCCTGATGGGCATCGGCCTGGTCCTGGTTTTGAGCCTGATGGTGTTCGGGCTGACCAATGACCTGAGGTGCCCGTAGGCACCGGCGATCCTGGCAAGACAGGTATCCGCAGGACCAAAAACGCGCCGCTTGCCGTGAAAATGCCACATTTCCGATATGCTCCTGCCACGATGGCGTGAGAATACCACCGGGTAATCTATGCAAGGGACAGTGAAATGGAGCATATTCAGCAAGGCTATCGCGGATTCACCCTTCTGATCGACCTGAATTGGGACCGCCTGCTTTATATCGCCACGATCGGATTCGCCCTGGCGGTCGGGGCGTATCTGGGGTCCGCCGCGCTGTAACGGCGATACCCGGAAAATTCCGGCAAAAACGGCAGTTTTCCACCGCCTTGCCTCACGTATTGTGACAGGGAAGAAACAATCGTGTCACAAAGGCCGATTTCCCACTTTGACAAGCCCTTTCAGACCCTTTACCAAACTAGGTACTGGGATGTCTGAAAGAAAGAACACAAAATGGG
>CAYSBG010000340.1:0-2898 GCA_964429125.1 uncultured Aliiroseovarius sp. | reverse complement strand
GTGCGCGCGGGCGATCCGATGAAAGCCAAGCACCTGGAAAAGGCGCTGATGCAATTTGCCGAAGAAGGCGCCGCCAAGGTGTTCAAACCCAATATCGGCTCGGGCTTTATCGTCGGCGTCGTCGGACAATTGCAATTTGAGGTTCTGGCCAGCCGTATCGAACAGGAATACGGCCTGCCGGTACGGTTCGAAAGCAGCCAATTCACCTCGGCGCGCTGGGTAACAGGGCCGCAGGCCAAGGTGGACGCCTTTGTCGAGGCCAACAAACAGCATATCGCCCACGACCATGACGGCGATGTGGTTTACCTGACCCGCCTGCAATGGGACATCGATCGGGTGGAGCGCGACTATCCGGAGATCACCCTTACCGCGACCAAGGAAATGCTGGTCTGACAAGCCGCGGCGAAAAAAATGCGACGGAAAATCCGGCCCCACGCGTATTAGCCTTGTCAGACCAGCGAGGAGCCTTCATGCGACCCTATCCCCAAAGACTGTCCCGCCGCATGTTTGGCGCCACGCTGGTCTCGGCACTTTCGCTTCCGGCGCTGGTCAACGCCGCTCCCGCCAAAATCCTGCGCGACCGCAAATATGGCCCTGCCATACGCCAGGCTCTGGATATCTACCTGCCACAACGCCCGCAAAATGCGCCGGTGCTTATCGTTGTACATGGCGGCGGCTGGGTCATCGGCGACAAGACCAACAAGGGCGTCTGGCAGGAAAAGGTCCGCCATTGGGGCGCGCAAGGCTATATCCTTGTCTCGGTCAATTACCGGATGGTGCCCATTGCCGCGCCACTGGAACAGGCGCGCGACGTTGCCCGCGCCATCGCCTATGTGCAGGAAAACATTGCCCAACATGGTGGCGATCCGGAGCGAATAGTCATCATGGGCCATTCCGCCGGTGGCCATCTCGTTGCGCTCCTGAGCGCCGACCGCTCTCTTGCCGCCAGCCAGGGCGCCCGGCCATGGCGCGCCTGCATTTCACTGGATAGTGCCGCTTTTGACATAGAAGACATCATGCAAAACCGCCACGCCGGGCTTTATGACACCGCCTTTGGTACCGACCCCGCGCAATGGCGGGCCGCCTCGCCAATGGCCCGCCTGTCGGGCACTCCCCCGCCGTTTCTGCTGGTCTGCTCTACCCGGCGGGCCAAATCCTGCGCCCGGGCCACGGCATTTTCTCAGGCCCTCACCGAACATGGCAGCGCCAACCAGGTTCTGCCCGTCAACCTGGCCCACAACCAGATCAACACCGAACTGGGCAAGCCTGGCCCGTATACCCAAGCGGTCGACGCCTTTCTGGCGCCGTTTTTCGCCTGAACGGAGTGGACAAGGGCGGTATCAACCACCCACGGGCTGTTTGACATCGTTCTGGACAGCGACGGCAAAGCCGGCTTGCGCAGTTTTTCACGATGTCTGCACCGCCACGCCGGAACTGCGCGCGCGCCTTGACCAACGGGGGTTGCTGCGGGAACACCACTTGAACCTCGCAGCCGCGCTGAAGGCACAATTTCCCGATTGGCACCCGGATCCGCTTTAGCCTTTGCCTGGCCCGGCGCAGCGCGGCGAATTTGTCACCAAATGCCGCGTTTCATGCCATTTCGCGCATAATCCGACCGGGTCCGGCGTGCCACGTTGACCCTCGCCATCTTTTTCTTTAGGCACGAGGCGCGCACCGATTGCGCCTCATGGAAGGCGCGGCCAAGGGGGCCTTGTGCGCCACAGCAGAAGCGGGCGCGAAATGTCCGCTAAATTACGGACATACATGACCAAATTTTCTGAACTGAAGCTAAGCCCGAAAGTCCTCAAAGCGGTTGAGGACACCGGATATGAAACACCAACCCCGATTCAGGACGGCGCGATTCCGCCGGCGCTCGAAGGGCGCGATGTGCTGGGCATCGCCCAGACCGGCACCGGCAAAACGGCTGCCTTTACCCTGCCGATGATCTCGATGCTGGCGCGAGGCCGGGCCCGTGCGCGCATGCCGCGTTCGCTGGTTTTGTGCCCAACGCGCGAGTTGGCCGCACAGGTGGCCGAGAATTTCGACAATTACGCCAAATACGTGAAACTGACCAAGGCGCTGCTTATCGGCGGGGTCAGCTTTGGCGAACAGACCAAGCTGATCGACCGGGGTGTCGACGTGTTGATCGCCACGCCCGGGCGCCTGCTTGACCATTTCGAGCGCGGCCGCCTGTTACTGACCGGCGTGCAGATCATGGTGGTGGACGAAGCCGACCGGATGCTGGACATGGGGTTCATTCCCGACATCGAGAAGATCTTTTCGCTGACGCCATTCACCCGCCAGACCCTGTTCTTTTCGGCCACCATGGCGCCCGAGATCGAGCGGATCACCAATACGTTCCTGTCAAACCCGGTCCGCATCGAAGTGGCAAAACAGGCCACCGCCTCGGAAACCATCACCCAGGGCGTGGTCGATTTCCGCGCCAGCCGCCGCGACCGAGCGTCGAGCGAAAAGCGCAAGCTGTTGCGCGCGCTGATGGATGGTGAGGGCGACAAGCTGACCAACGCGATCATTTTTTGCAACCGCAAGACGGATGTGGATATCGTTGCAAAATCGTTGAAGAAATACGGCTATGACGCGGCACCGATCCATGGCGACCTGGATCAGTCCAAGCGTATGGAAACCCTCGCGGCATTCCGGGACGGAACGCTGAAATTCCTCTGCGCCTCGGATGTGGCGGCGCGCGGGCTCGACATTCCCAACGTCAGCCACGTTTTCAATTTCGACGTCCCCGGACATGCCGAAGATTATGTGCACCGGATTGGCCGCACCGGGCGTGCCGGGCGCGATGGCTGCACCATCATGATTGCCGAACCCCGCGACGACAAGAACCTGGACGCGGTGCAGCGGCTTATCGGCAACAAAATCCCGCGCCTC
>CAYSBG010000339.1:0-2905 GCA_964429125.1 uncultured Aliiroseovarius sp. | reverse complement strand
CGACATTTCCGAGCATTTTCATCAAATATCAACCCACCTCTTGTATTTCTGAACACATGCAATAAATTGAATATCAACCAGGTCTGATAAGGCCGTGACAGATATTAAGGGAACCAGAACAATGCGTGATAACGTAAGCGTAAAGCCCGAGGTGAAAGCCTTTTTCGACGATGACAGCAACACGATCACTTACGTGGTCAAAGACCCGACCAGCGATGCCTGTGGCGTGGTCGATTCTGTGCTGGATTTCGACTATGCCGCCGGTAGCATTTCCTATGAAAGCGCCGATGAGATCATCGCCTATATCAAGAAAAACGGCCTGAAGCTGGAATGGTTGATCGAAACCCATGTCCATGCAGACCACCTGTCAGCGGCGCCCTATATTCAGGAAGCGCTGGGAGGCAAGATTGGCGTCGGCGCCAATATCACCGTGGTTCAGGATGTTTTCGGCAAGGTGTTCAACGAAGGCACCCGGTTTGAGCGGGACGGCAGCCAGTTCGATGCGCTGTTTGAGGACGGCGACAGCTACAAGATCGGCAATATGGTGGTCGAAGTCCTGCATACGCCCGGCCATACCCCCGCGTGCATGACCCATGTGGCGGGCAACGCCGCCTTTGTCGGTGACACCCTGTTCATGCCAGATAGTGGTTCCGCCCGGGCTGACTTCCCCGGCGGCGATGCGGCCACGCTTTACGATTCGATCCAGAAAGTACTGTCGCTACCGGACGACACCCGCCTTTTCATGTGCCACGATTACGGCCCCAATGGGCGCGATATTCAATGGGAAACCTCGGTTGCCGATGAACGGGCACACAATATCCACGTGGGTGCGGGTAAAACCCGGGAGGATTTCATCAAGTTCCGCACCGAGCGCGATGCACAATTGGGTATGCCGCGCCTGATCATCCCTTCGATCCAGGTGAATATGCGTGCCGGCCATTTCCCCGAGCCGGACGATAATGGCATGGTGTATCTGAAAACCCCAATCAACGCGCTGTAAGAGACTGACAGGAGAAACCGCATGGATATCAAACAGATGGACCGCAAGGTCTCGGTATGCGATCAAATCGGCCCCGGGGATCTGGACCAGATCGGGGCGATGGGTTTCAAGGGGCTTATTTGCAACCGCCCGGATGGCGAGGCCGATGATCAGCCGGATTTTGACGATCTGGCAGCGATTGCCGAGAAACTGGGCCTGAGCATGGCCTATATTCCCTATTTGAACGGCGCTCTGACGCCGAAATTGCTGGCCAAGCTGACCCATGCGATCGACGCGGTTGACGGGCCGGTGCTGATGTACTGCCGCTCGGGGCGCCGCTCGACGATCCTGTGGGAAGCGGTGCGCGGACCCAGCCGGATTGCCGCCGAGTGAGGGTTTCGCCGGGCAGGTGCCCGGCGACCGGGCGAGGGGGCGCTGCCCCCTCGCGCTCCCCCGGAGTATTTTGGGAAAGATGAAAGGGGTCGTGGTGTTACTTTCTCGCCGCGTTGCACCGATACCACCCTCCTGTTAGGCCTTTGAGAAACTGCCAGGAGGGTGCCATGCAAATCACCAATGAAACCGCAATTATTGTTTCCGGGGGCGCGTCCGGGTTAGGCGCGGCGGTGGCGCGGGCCTTTGCCAAGGCGGGCGCGCGGGTGGGCATTTTTGATCTGAATGAAGATGGCGGTCAGGCATTGGCCGCAGAACTGGACGGCGCCTTTGCCCGGGTCGATGTATCCGATCCAGTATCGGTCGCTGCCGGGTTCAAGACCCTGCGCGCGGCGCATGGACAGGAACGGGTGATGATGAACTGCGCCGGCATAGGTCCGGCGTCCAAGACGGTCAGCAAGGGCATGGCCCATGATGCGCTGCTGTTTGAAAAGGTCATCCACGTCAACCTCCTGGGCAGTTTCCATTGTGCCAGCCAGGCAGCGGCGGGCATGGTTGCTGCCGAGCCGGTCGGCCCGGACAAAGAACGCGGGGTAATCATCAATACGGCATCCGTTGCAGCCTTTGAGGGGCAGGTGGGGCAGGTGGCCTATGCTGCATCCAAGGGTGGCATCGTTGGCATGACCCTGCCCATGGCGCGGGATCTGAGCCGGGATGGGGTGCGGGTGGCGACCATCGCGCCGGGCCTGTTCAAGACTCCTCTGCTTGAAGGGTTGCCACAGGACGTTCAGGACAGTCTTGGCGCCCAGGTACCGTTCCCTTCGCGGTTGGGAAATCCGGCGGAATTTGCCGCCCTTGCCCGCCATATCACTGAAAACCCGATGCTCAATGGCGAAGTTATCCGCCTTGACGGGGCGATCCGCATGGCGCCACGCTGATGTTTATTCGCCTTGGCGTTTCCGCTCGTCCCTGCTTTGGATTCAAGTCGGAGCTTTTAACAGGCCGAGGAAATCAAAGGCAAATTTATGCGCGTCTCCCGGCCATCTGGCTGAAAGATAGCGCCCGTCACGCAGGGTGAAACCGCGCCCGAGATGGGCTGGTGAATCGCGAAAAATCGGCTTGGGGCCATGGATGAAATCTGCTTGCGACCGTAAAGCGGCAGTGACCTCGGCCTCGACGGTTTGTGGATAGGTGCGATAGTAATCCCCCAGCCGGTGGCGGGTCACACGCCAGGCTGCCAGCTCCTGGCTTGCCAGAAGCGCGGTGGTTTTGCGGCCGAATAGCACCGAACGCCCGGTGGTCGCGTCACATGCCCGACTGGCGGCAACCACGCCGTGACAGATGGCACCGACCGGCATGTCTGCGGCGAAAAAGCCGGCAATCACCTTGTGTAATTGCTCGGCCTCCAGATATGTCTTTACCCCCTTGGCATGGCCACCGGGCAGGATCAGCCCGTCATAGGCGGCTGGCTCGATATCTTCATATCGAATCGGGTTGGCAAAGTCGGCGTCCTGGGTGAGCTGGTCATAGGCTGCG
>CAYSBG010000338.1:0-2914 GCA_964429125.1 uncultured Aliiroseovarius sp. | reverse complement strand
ACCGCCACGCGATGAAGATGGCCAAGAAAAAGGCCGCCCGCGACAAGATCATGGCCACCAAGACCGCCAACAAGGGGCTGATCATCGTTCATACCGGCAAGGGCAAGGGCAAAAGCTCGGCCGCGTTCGGGATGATTTTCCGCGCCATTGCCCACGGCATGCCCAGCGCGGTTGTGCAATTCATCAAGGGCGGTATGGAATGCGGCGAGCGCAACCTGATCGAGGCGCATTTCAGCGATCTTTGCGCCTTCCACACCATGGGCGAGGGTTTTACCTGGGAGACGCAGGACAAGGCGCGCGACATCGAAATGGCGCAAGCGGCGTGGGAGAAATCCAAAGAGCTGATCGGCGATACGCGCAACAAAATGGTGCTGCTGGATGAAATCAATATCGCCCTGCGGTATGGCTATCTGGACATCGCTGACGTCGTGGCGTTCCTGCGCGATGAAAAGCCCGCAATGACTCACGTGATCCTGACCGGGCGCAATGCGCATGCGGATTTGATCGAAGCCGCCGATCTGGTTACGGAAATGGAGCTGGTCAAGCATCCGTTTCGGTCCGGCATCAAGGCGCAGGTCGGCGTTGAATTTTGAGCGATCCACTGATCCGCACCGAGGCCCTGATTGACCGCTATTATGCCGCATTGAAGGCAGGCGACCGTGGCGCATTGGCCGGGTTGTTGTCGCCGGATATGGTGGTCGATTATTACGGACCGGAAGGGCTTTTCCCGTGGCAAGGGCGCTGGGTTGGGCTGAAGCAATTCCATCGGTTCCTGGACATTGTCGCCGAGAATCTGACCATTGACGCGGTGACCCCACTGCAAAGAATGTTCACCGACAGCGCGGCGATAATCGTGCTTGAGGGGGTCTGGACCCTGCGCGACAGCGGCGCCCAGGTGCGCGCGGTAGTTGCCAACATTTTCACCCTGCAAGATGCGCGGATCAGCCGGTATCAGGTATTCACCGATACAGCGGCTTTCGGGCTTGGCCTGGGGGCGTTGGCATTGCCGCAGGGCACGCCAACAGCGCGCGGCTGAGCGACGGCATCGGTTATGGCCGGCCCGGAGGGTGCAAAACCCGCCGGAACTCGTTTGCTTGCAAACAATCCTTGACAGAATCACCCTCGGCGAGGGCATCTTGTACGGGTACCGGGGTCAACCCGGGCCAAATGGGAGAAAACTATGACCAAACACATCTTTAAGGCGCTCGCCCTGGGCGCCGCCATGACCGTTTCTGCAGCAGGTGCTGCAAGCTCTGCCGAGTGTATTGCGCCGGCCAATCCTGGCGGCGGCTGGGATTTCACCTGCCGGACCATAGGCAAGATCATGTTCGACATTGGCGCCGTCGACGCGCCGATTCAGGTGACCAACATGGCCGGCGGCGGCGGTGGGCTTGCCTATGCGATGGTGGTGAACGAGCGTAATGACGATGGCGAACTAATCGTTGCCGCATCGTCCGCGACCACCACGCGCCTGGCCCAGAACGCTTATGCAGGCATGACGGCTGATCAGGTGCGCTTTGTCGGCGCCATCGGCATTGACCCCGGCATGATCGCCGTAGCCACCGATAGCCCGTATAAATCGCTGAGCGATCTGGTCGATGCCATTCTGGCCGATCCCAGCTCCATCGCCTTTGCCGGCGGTTCTGCGGTGGGCGGATTTGACCACATGAAGCCGTTGATGGTGCTGCAACGCGCGGGCTTCACCGACATTACCGCAATCAAATACATCGGTCTGGACGGCGGCGGTGACGCCATTACCCAGACCATCGGTGGCTTTACCCAGGCGGTAACCGGTGACCTTTCCGAGGTTGTGGGATTCCTGAAATCCGGCGACATGCGGGTGCTGGCAGTGTTCACCGAAGAGCGCGTGCCGGGCTTTGACGACATTCCCACCGCCAAGGAACAGGGCTTTGACGTGATTGCCGGAAACTGGCGCGGGCTGTATGTGCCCGGTGGCGTTTCCGACGAAGTGTTCAACACCTGGGCCGAGCGTTTGCAGGCCGTTGCCGATAGCGACGAGTGGAAGCAGGCCATGGCCGACCGTGGTCTGGCGCCATTCACGTTGGTTGGCGCCGATTTCCAGAACTATGTCAACGGGCTGATCGAAGAAATCAAGGTCATGTCGCGTGAGCTGGGAGTGATCCAGTAATGCCAGGAAAAGTCAGCGACCGGGTCTTTGGCCTGGTCGTGACATTGGTGGCGCTCGCATATATTGCGAGCGCCACGCAAATTCAGTCGTCGTTTCTGGCCGACCCGGTTGGCCCACGAACATTCCCGATCCTGATCGGCGCGGTGGCGGCGTTTTGCGGGGTCATGATGGTGCTGCGCCCGGACCCGGACCCGCAATGGCCGGGCATGTCGACCCTGATTGCCCTGGGTTTCGCAGTCGTGGTACTGATCGCCTATGCCTACGCTCTTCGCCCTATCGGATTTCTTGTCCCTACGGCAATCGCCGCTGGCATCCTGAGCTATCAGATACACCCACGCACCCACACGGCGGCCTTGGCCGGGCTGGGCCTGTCGCTGGGGCTTTATTTCCTGTTCAAATATGCGCTGGGGTTGGGGCTGGTTGCCTTTGGCCGGGCGCTGGTCGGCTAGGGGGCATTTCATGGACCTGATGGCAAATCTGGCGCTGGGCTTTTCCGTCGCGCTCAGCCCGTACACGTTGATGCTGGCGGTTTTTGGCTGCTTCATTGGCACCATCATTGGCGCGTTGCCGGGGTTGGGGCCATCAAACGGCGTGGCCATTCTGATCCCGCTGACCTTCACCTTTGGCCTTGATGCAACTTCGGCCCTGGTGCTGATGACGGCGGTCTATTACGGCGCGATGTATGGCGGGCGGATCAGCTCGATCCTGCTCAACATTCCAGGCGATGAACCGGCGCTGATGACCACGCTGGACGGCTACCCAATG
>CAYSBG010000337.1:0-2917 GCA_964429125.1 uncultured Aliiroseovarius sp. | reverse complement strand
TCGCCGCCCTGGCTGGCAATACCCCGGACGTTGCCGCCAAGACAGCGGCCCCAAGAAAGCCTCACCTTTTCATCAACATCTCTGGCACCGGGTTGCCTGCATGAAGGTTACAATAGCCAAGGGGCTTTTCGTTTTCAATGCGGGCAGGCGGCGCGCAATTGCTCACGGAGCGCCGCCCGGAAGCCGCTGCTTGCCAATGGCTGGCAGTCATATCCCTTGTTGAAGTCGGGCTACCCCAGCTCCCTGGCCATGGAATAATCGGTAATCCGGTACCCGGTCTTCAGATACAGGTCGCGCGCCGCCGTGTTCTGCCCGAATACATGCAACGCAATTTTTGTGGCGCCGTGTTTGCGAACTTCGTCCTCCAAAAGACGCATCACCGTGCTTGCCACACCCTGGCGCCGGTATTCGGGCTTGACTTCCAGGTCATAGACGAAGGCCGAGGTCACACCCCATTCGGTGGCTATCTTGAACCAGACCCAGCCCAACGTCTCACCATCGCGCATCACCAGGAACAGGTGGTGATCAGGCGTCGTGCGCCCCTCGGGCAAGAGCGACGCAAACGAGTCGCGCGACAGTTTCAGGGCCGCCTCGGCGCCGATACCCAGCGCTTTCTGTTTGTCGGCCGCGTATTCGGTGATCGAATAGTCCTGCCAACCGGCAAAATCCGCATCGGTCATTTCGCGCAGTGTCGTCTCTGCCATCTTCTCTGGTCCCTTTGATTGTGCCGGTTTGTCGGGATATAGAGAGGGCCCACCCGCTTGGCCAGAGCGTTCCAGATCCTCGCGGTCCGGTCCATGAAAGGCCCGCTTGACAGCATCGGCATTGCCGCCTAAACGCTGCCCAAGGGTCGCAGACACCCGCCGCCCGCAGGCAATCGCCACGGTGAAGTTCTGATCTGACATTTTCCCAACACCCTTCACGCCCTTCGTGCGGCTGGCAATGCGGGCATCCTCCCGAAAATGCGAAGGCCGGATTGAGGAGTGCGGGGCATGTCCGATGCGCCAAACAGTTTTACCCATGGGCCACTTGGGCGCATATTTGCGCGCACGGCCATTCCCATCATCATCGTCATGTCGATGAACGGCGTGCTCGGCCTTGTCGACGCGATGTTTCTGGGCCGTTTTGTCGGCCCGCGGGCGCTGGAGGCGCTCACGCTGATCTTTCCCGCGTTCATGGCACTGTCGGCCGCCGGTGCGCTGATTGGCAGCGGCATGGCCAGCATTCTGGCCCGGCTCCTGGGGGCCGGGCAGCAGGTGCAGGCCAACGCGGTTTTCGCCGCCACTCACGGGTTAGCGCTGGCGCTCGGCGTGCTGCTGGCGGTGCTTTATGCAGGCTTCGGGCGCCAGCTGATTCTGGGCATGACCGGGCCGGGTCAGGTGGCGGACATGGCGCAGAGCCATGTCTCCATCCTGGTCATGGCCTCTGCGGTGGGGTTCATCCTGGCGGCACAGTCGGACGCGCTGCGCAGTGAAGGCCATGTGGGCTTCATGGCGGCGGGTGCGCTTCTGGTGTCCCTGGCCAATATCGGCTTTGACTATGCGTTGATCGTGCGCCTGGGGCTGGGGGTTGCCGGCTCGGCGTTTGGCACGGTTCTGGCGCAGGCCCTGGCCCTGGGCGCGATCGTGATCTACCGCCAGCGCAGGGGCACCGTTTTGCAGGCCAAAGCCATCCTGCACCCCCGCTTTGGCCGCGTTTGGGGCCGGATCATCGCCCTTGGCGCGCCGCAAAGCCTCGGGCTGTTGGGCATGGTGCTTACCTCGGGTGGGATCATCGCCGCATTGCGCCTGTGGGGAGCGGATACGCTGTCGGCGACCTTGCCGGCCTATGGTATCATGCTGCGGGTCATGACCTTTGTGGTCATGCCGCTTCTGGGGGTGTCGCAGGCCATGCAGTCGATTGTCGGAAACAGTTTCGGGGCCGGACGCAGCGACCGCGCGCGCGCCGGGCTGCGCCTGGCCGTAAGCGTTGCCTTCGCCTACGCCGCCCTGGCCGAGCTGGGGCTTGGGTTTGGCGCGGGCAGTCTCGGGCGCGCTTTCGTGGACGATCCGGCCATTGCCCGCGCGCTTGCCCGTATCCTGCCGCTCAGCACAGCCATGCTGTTTGTCGCCGGCCCCTTGATGATGGTGCCCGCATGGTGTCAGGCCATTGGCTACGCGCCCCGCGCGGCGATCCTGGCGCTGGCCAAGCCGTACTTCCTGGTGCTGCCGCTGGTCTTTGTCCTGCCCGCGGTATTGGGCGAGCCGGGCATCTGGTTTGCCGCGCCGGTCGCCGAATGTCTGCTGCTCGGGCTGACCTTCCTGGTGCTGGCCCGGCGCAAACAGGTGCCCGCATGAGCAGGCCCGAGTTCGATCTGACCCAGGCCAAGGCCCGCGCCCGGCAACTGCGCGCCGATCTGGTCGCGCGCGGCGTGACGATCAGCCATTCCGAGGCGCTCGGCCAACGCGGCGCTGGTACGCGATCTCGGGGCCGAGCGCGTCGTTGATTACCGCGCGCAGGACATCGCCAATCTTCGCGAACGCTTTGACATCATCCTCGACACCACCGGCAGCGCGCCGTGGGCCCGCGTGCACCATCTGCTGAGCGCGCGCGGGCGGCTTCTGGTCGTGACCGGCGGCTTGCCCGACATGCTGCGCATGGGCTTCAACCGCCGCCTGATCGGCGGGGTGTCCACCGGCAGCGCCGACAATCTGCGCCGGCTCATGGCGTTGGTCGAAGAGGGCGCCTTCTTCCCGCTGATCGACCGCATCTACCCGTTCGAGCACATCCGACGCGCCCATGCCCATGTGGATACCGGTCGAAAGAAAGGCGCGGTGCTACTGTCGCTCGTGCCTGAGGCGCGCGGCCAGATGCCCGAGGTGGTCTGACAGATCGCACATTCTTCAATCAAGGTCTCACAGAAAAGGAAACTGAAAAT
>CAYSBG010000336.1:0-2936 GCA_964429125.1 uncultured Aliiroseovarius sp. | reverse complement strand
TACCGCCCCGGGTTTGCAGGCCGCGGGGTCAGGCGTTGCAGGGGCGGGGGCAGGGTGGCCCAGGCTTCGGGGGCCGGGGCGCCGTCGACATAGAGGTAGTCGCGTTTGTTGGGCACGCGGTACTGGTTCTTGCTGAGTTGCAGGTGGCACAGGATCGACTTCATTTCCGGAAACGCCACCTGGGCGGCGACCAGGTAGTAGCGCCACATGCGGATGAAGCGGTCGTCATACATGGCGCGGGCGGGCGCGATATTGGCCTCAAACCGCTCCCACCAATCGTAAAGCGTGCGCTCGTAATGGCCGCGCCAGATTTCCAGGTCATTGGCCAGCAGGCCGGAGGCTTCGACCGCCGGGGTGACTTCGGAAAGCGCCGGGGTATAGCCGCCGGGGAAGATGTATTTGTTGAACCAGGGGCTGAGCGCGCCGGGGGGAGCATTGCGGCCGATGAAGTGGATCAGCGCGATGCCGTCGTCGGAAAGGTTTTCGTGTATCTTTTCAAAATAGGTGGCATATTGCGGCTGGCCCACATGCTCGAGCATGCCGACGGAATAGATCCGGTCAAATTGTTCGTCCACTTCGCGGTAATCCTGATAGCGAAAATCGACCCGGTCCTCGACCTCCATGTCCTTGGCAAACTGGGCGCAGGATTTCAGCTGTTCGCGCGACAGCGAAACGCCGGTGACGTGGACGTCGTATTTTTTCGCGAGATAGCAGGCCATATAGCCCCAGCCGCAGCCGATATCGAGCAGGCGCAGGCCCGGTTCGAGCAGGAGTTTGCCGGCGATATGATCTATTTTGGCGTGCTGCGCCTGGGGAAGCGTGGTGTTCTCGCCTTCGTAATAGGCGCAGGTATACATGCGGTCGTCGGACAGGAACAGGTCATAGAACTCGGTGGAAATATCGTAGTGATGGGCGACGTTTTGCCGGGATGTGGTGATATGCGCCTTTTGGGCAAAGCGTTTCAGGCGTTTGCGCATGGCCCACATCGCCGATTGCCAGCCGGGCAGGTGGCCCAATTCGCGGTTGCGCGCCAAAAGGTGAAAAAAGTCGAACAGGTCGCCTTCGGTCAGGGTCAGGCGCTCGTCCATATAGGCCTCGCCCAGGCCCAACTCCGGGTTCATGAGGATGGCGCGGATGGTGGCGCTGTCCTTGATGGCGATGCCGACGCGCGGGCTGCCCTGGCCAAAGCTTTGCGGCGCGCGCCCGGGTAGGGTCAGGGTCAGGGTGCCCTCGCGCACAAAGCGTTTGGCCAGCGTGATCAGGAGCTTGTTGAGCATGTCGCCTCCGGAAAACAAGTCGGGAAAGGATGCGGGGTCGGGCCGGGGGTGTCAAGCAAGACACGAACGGGGAGGATGTCGTGCGGTCGAGGAATGTGGCCCACAGGCACAAAAATTGCGATGCGGGCGTTTGCATGCTAGAACCCTGCGACAGGGGCTTGGTGCAAATAGGCCTTTGTGTGTGTTTAATTGAAAACAGGGTATTTTTATGACTTCGCCAATTTCCGTCGCTTTGACATTTTTGACCTCAAACCGGGTGAAAGCAATCGTCATCGTCGTTGCTTTGGTGCTCGCGTGGTCAACCATTCTTGATGAATACGGAACGGAAATGAACAATGATGCAATTGTTCAGGCGAGTGTTATCTATGGGTCGGCACGGGTCATCAACGGGCTTGTTTCGACGCTACAGACGGCGACGATCAGTCCGATATTCGGCTCGATCACGTTGGGGGAAACGCTGGACCCGATCAATGATATGGTCGAGCGGTTTTCGACCGTGATGACCTGGAGCATTGGCGCGCTTTTCGTGCAAAAAATACTTGCCGGAATAGTTATCAAGTCCGTTTTTCAGGTCGTTCTTACCATTGTGGGTCTGCTGACGATTGTTGGCGGTTTCTTCAGGCGAGGGCGTTTTTTACGAAATGGATGGAAATATTTTTTGTTCCTTGTATTTCTGCGGTTCGCTATTCCCGGAATGCTCATAGCAAACGGTCTGGTTGATCAAATGTTCCTGCAAACCGTCATTTTGGAGAATCAGAAGCAGATAGAGATGGTCGGAGAGGAGATTGAAGCGTACCGCCAAGAGCCGATTTTCGAAGACGATGAGGCAATGCGCGTTTCAAACGAGCGGATTGCTGCGATTAACGCGGAGAAAACACTGGTTGAAGAAAGACTTGCGGTAATGCGTATGGAATTGACAGATTTGCAGGAAGCAGACGACCGTTCATTTTTCGAGTGGATTAAACCGGGCACTACCCCGGAGATCGAGGCTGCCGAAACGGCGGTTGCTGCGCTGGAACAGCAACAGCAGGATTTGGGGCAAAAACTGGAAGTGGAGCAGGAAGCATTCGATTGTTTGGTGGCAAAGTCCGAAGGCAAGGAATGCGGCAGGATTGCCAGTTTTTTATCAAGCTTCAAAGCGCCGTCGTTGCCGGATTTTGCCGCGATGAAGGAAAAAGCAAGTGCCCTTGTTGACAATATGGTTACGCTGATGGCTGCGTTGCTTTTACGCTGCCTGGTCCTGCCGCTTGGCTTTCTTTGGGTTCTGAAAGGCCTGTTTCGTCGGTTGTTCACTTATCGGGAAAAGGCCGCCGATTTCCAGGAAGTACCGCTCCCGCCCCGCTCGGCCTGAGGCCTGCGCGGGTTGGGCGTGGCCGCGCTATGCGCGGCGGATTTGAGGCCTCCGGCGGAGGTATTTGGGCCAAGATGAAGGTTTGAAGAGATGTGCGGGAGGTGGGGCACGTCACGGGAAATGGTTTTCGCCATTTGTTTTGGCAGCGTCAGCCCCCCAGCTTGGCCCGCACGATCTCGTTGACCGCCTTGGGGTTGGCCTTGCCGCCGGTGGCTTTCATCACCTGGCCGACGAACCAACCGGCGAGTTTCGGGTTGGCCTTGGCCTTTTCCACCTGGGCGGGGTTGTCGGCAATGACCTGATCCACC
>CAYSBG010000335.1:0-2945 GCA_964429125.1 uncultured Aliiroseovarius sp. | reverse complement strand
TTGCGTTTCTGCCGGCGACGTCCAACAAACGGCTCACCGATATTGCCGATCACATTGGGCGAATATCCCGGGCCGTCATCGGTGATGCGTACTGAAATGGCTCGCTCAGTCCAGCACAGGTCAACCCAAACCGTAGTCGAGGCAAAATCCACCGCGTTCTGGATCAGATTTCGTAGCCCATGAACGATTTCCGGGTGGCGTAGAATAGTCGGCAGATCCGCCGCGCGTTTGTCTGGATCACCAAGGCCAATATTCACCGCCTTGCCCCGCTCCAAATGCGGCTCGGCTGCATATTCAACCACCGATGAAAGCGGCGCCTGGCGTAGCATCATGTCGTTTTTGCCGGTTTTTCCCATGGAACGCAAAATATCGCGACACCGGTCGGCCTGTTCGCGAATAAGACGCGCATCTTCTTTTTGCTCTGGACAGCCGTCCAATTCGTCCACCATCTCGCTTGCCACCAAGGTAATGGTCGCCAACGGTGTACCCAGCTCATGCGCCGCAGCGGCCACGACGCCAGAAAGGTCGGCTAGCTTTTGCTCACGCGCGAGCGCCATTTGCGTCGCCAGCAGCGCCTGCGACATCGAGCGCATCTCGGCGGTGATACGGTGCGCGTAGAAGCCTAAAAACACAATGGTAATCAGGATCGCCATCCAGAAACCAAAGGCAAAAATCTCCGGCGTTACTACCTCTGTTCCATCACTGGCCCGTAAAGGCAGGTGCCAGATCGCAATGATCGTCGTTGCGGCAAAAGTTACAATCGCAACCATTGTGGTCGCCCGAAGCGATAGCGCGGTTGCGGCCACGGTAACCGGCGCGACAATTAGCACGGCAAACGGGTTGTTGAGCCCCCCGGACAGGAACAAAAGCGCCGCAAGCTGGAGTGTATCGAAGGCCAGCATTGCCGTGGCTTCGGCTTCGTTCAGGCGTTTGTTCTGCGGGTAAACAAAGTTGAAGACCACATTGGCGAGCACCGACATGCCAATAACCGCGGCAAAAGGCCCAGGGTCCAGTGACAACTCAAACAGATGCCTCGCCGCCAGCACCGCAACCACTTGCCCAAGGATCGCAACCCATCGCAAAACCAACAGCGTGTGCAGGCGCACCCGGCTGTTAGGCAAGTTCTGAAAAAAGCCCCTCTCCGAGCCGGCCATGCGCAGTCCCCATGTGGCATTCTTGCCCCTTGTAGTTCGCCAACGATGGGAGGATCAATGGCAGGCGGACAAAAAGGAGAATGGTCATGATCAAGGTATGGACTTTCGTGGTCGCTTTGGCACTAGCGGGAATCGGTGGCTTTATCTGGTACATGACCGGCTCGGATTGCGACGTGGCGCTTGATAAAAACGCATCGATGGCAATCGGCGGACCTCTGGAATTGATCGACGAAAACGGTAATCCCGTTACCGACACGGACATGTTCACCAAACCGACCTTGCTGTACTTCGGCTACACTTTCTGCCCGGATGTCTGCCCGCTGGATAATGCGCGCAATGCCGAAGCACTGGATCTGTTGCTGGCCAAGGGCTATGACGCGCAAATGGCCTTCATCTCGATCGACCCGGAACGGGACACCCCCAAGGTGCTGCGCGAATTTACCGATTATATCCATCCCGACATGACCGGCTATACCGGCACTCCCGAACAGATCAAAGCCGCCAGCCTTGCCTACAAAACCTACTTTGCCAAGGAACCTAACGGCGACCCGGAATATTACCTGATGGATCACACCACATTTACCTATCTGGTGCTTCCGGAAGTCGGCTTTGTCGAGTTTTTCCGGCGTGATGAGACCCCCGAGGGAATGGCCGAAAGGGTTGGTTGCTTCATTGATGCGGCTGAGTGAGGATAATTTAACACGCTTTAAGCCGTGACAAATTGACCGCCTTGGCTTCTCGGCTTAAGTTAAGCGGAATTGGACAGCCGGAGGGGCAGCGCGTGTCGGAACAGGAAATCGAGAATATCGGCGAGGATGCCTCGTTGTTGCTGGTCGATGACGACGAGCCATTTCTGCGTCGTCTGGCGCGGGCTATGGAAAAACGCGGCTTTGCTGTCGAAACGGCGTCGTCAGTCGCTGGCGGCAAAGCGATCGCAACCGCCCGCCCCCCAGCCTATGCAGTGATTGATCTGCGGCTCGAGGATGGTAACGGGCTCGATGTGGTCGAAGTGCTGCGTGAAAAGCGGCCCGATGCACGGGTTGTAGTGCTGACCGGATATGGGGCAATTGCAACCGCTGTTGCGGCTGTCAAGATCGGCGCCACCGATTACCTTTCCAAACCAGCCGACGCCAATGACATCACAAACGCTTTGCTGACCCGCGAAGGTGACCTTCCCCCACCGCCAGAAAACCCGATGAGCGCGGATCGTGTGCGCTGGGAACATATCCAGCGGGTCTATGAGCTTTGCGACCGCAATGTCAGTGAAACCGCGCGGCGTTTGAACATGCACCGCCGTACCCTGCAACGCATTTTGGCCAAAAGAAGTCCTCGATAGGCAATGTGGCGCGGCGTCTGGTCTTTTGGGTTTCTCGGCCTGACCGCCTGTAGCACCGGATTGTTGGATGCGCGCGTACCCCCCAATCCGTCACCGGGGTTTGTGCCTGATGCAAATGGGCTTGCCGATATTGGCACCGGGATGCGGATCGACTTCAGCCGCTCGCCGGAAGGCGTCGTGCCGACATTGGACCGGGTGCTTGGCCGTCACACCACCCTTCCTCTCACCGGATGCCCTGCAAACATCCGGCAGAATTTGCTCTGGGGAGATTTGACCTTGGCCTTTACCGATGAACAGTTTGTTGGCTGGCAACAGGCGGGAGCCTCGGCGGGTCAGGTCTGCGCCTCACCTACATAGCGCTTGCTCTTTCGCCGTCCAAAACTGACCATAACACCCGCTATCTAAAGCGTTTCGACATATTGTTGAGACACGACAATATGTCGAAACGCTCGCAC
>CAYSBG010000334.1:0-2947 GCA_964429125.1 uncultured Aliiroseovarius sp. | reverse complement strand
GATAGACTTGCACCCAATCGCCCTCGCGGATATCGCGGCCCTCGCGGATCGGCACGCCGTTGGAATCCCGTCCGGCAATATAATCCTCGTTATGCAGGGTCGCGTTGGAAACCACGACGCCGCCAACTGTCACCGGGGTCAGGCGGGCAACCGGGCTGAGCGCGCCGGTGCGCCCGACCTGAATGTCAATTTTTTCCAGCCGGGTCCAGGCAGTTTCTGCGGGAAATTTGTGGGCGATGGCCCATCGTGGCGTGGTCGAGCGCATGCCAAGTCGTGCTTGCAACCCCAGATCGTTAACCTTGTAAACCACCCCGTCAATATCGTAGCCAAGCTCGGCGCGATCACGCTCTATCCGCTTGTAATGTTGCAACAATCCAGAAACATCCGGGCAGAGGCGGGTCAGGGGGTTGATCGAAAATCCCATTTCGCCCAATCGGGTCAACGCATCCTTCTGGGTTTCGGCCAGGGGCTGGGAAAGCGCACCCCAGGCATAGGCAAAAAACCTGAGCGGGCGCGATGCCGTGATGTCTGCGTCCAGTTGGCGAAGCGAGCCGGCCGCGGCGTTACGTGGATTGGCAAATGCCTTGGCGCCGCGCGCAGCCTGATCCCCATTCAAAGCCGCGAAATCCGCGTGGCTCATATAGACTTCGCCGCGCACTTCCAAAATCTCCGGCGCCGCGTCTATGCGCTGTGGAATATCGCCGATGGTGCGGGCATTGGCGGTCACATCTTCGCCCACCGCGCCATCGCCCCGGGTGGCGGCCTGGCGCAATTCGCCGCGCTCGTATCGCAAGGACAGGGAAAGGCCGTCAATCTTGGGCTCGGCCGTGTAGGCAAGCGGGGCCGTTTCTTCAAGACCAAGGAATTTGCGCACAGAGCGGTCAAACTCCTGAACGTCCACCTCGTCAAAGGCATTGGCCAGAGACAGCATCGGCTCTGCATGGGCAATCTTGGCAAACCCGTCGCGCGGGGCCGCGCCGACCTGCTCGGTCGGGCTGTCGTCGCGTTTCAGGCGGGGAAAAACCGCCTCGATCAGAGCCAAGCGCCGTTTGGCCGCGTCATATTCCGCATCCGTAATCGTCGGCGCATCCTCGCGGTGATAGGCCTCGTTGGCCTGAACCAATAGCGTGGAAAGGC
Organism: uncultured Aliiroseovarius sp.; assembly: GCA_964429125.1. Taxonomy (GTDB): domain Bacteria; phylum Pseudomonadota; class Alphaproteobacteria; order Rhodobacterales; family Rhodobacteraceae; genus JAAEUB01. The sequence continues at coordinate 1,810 of CAYSBG010000334.1, read as the reverse complement.
GGTCAATCTCTGCCGCCGCAGTCGTTGTATCCAGTGCGCCCACTGATCCGTCTTTGCCCGAATTTCCCATCGCTTCCCCCGTTTGCGCCCTTAAGTGTTATGGCGCCAAAGCGGGCTCGTCCAGCCCGTGCAACACCTGACAGGCATGAAAAACCCGGCGCCGCATGCAAGCGGGCGCCGGGTAGGGAGGGAAATCCTGGGCGGATCAGGCGCTGGCAGCCATTTGCGCGTCAAGCTCGACCGGCTCTGGATCGCGCAGCACATAGCCCCGGCCCCAAACCGTTTCGATATAATTATCACCGCCCGTCGCCGTTGCCAGCTTCTTGCGCAATTTACAGATAAACACGTCAATGATTTTCAATTCTGGCTCATCCATACCGCCATACAGGTGGTTGAGGAACATCTCCTTGGTCAAGGTCGTACCTTTGCGCAGGGAAAGAAGCTCGAGAATCTGGTATTCCTTGCCGGTCAAATGTACTGTGCGCCCCTCGACCTCAACGGTCTTGGCATCCAGATTGACATCAACAGATCCGGTCTTGATGATGGATTGAGAATGTCCTTTCGAGCGGCGAATAATGGCGTGAATGCGCGCCACCAGTTCCTCGCGATGAAACGGTTTGGTCATGTAATCATCGGCGCCAAAGCCAAATCCCTTGATCTTGTCTTCGGTATCATCCGAGCCGGTCAGGATCAAAGTCGGCGTATCAATCCGCGCCAAACGCAATTGGCGCAGCACTTCCAACCCGTTCATATCCGGCAGGTTCAAATCCAGCAGGATCAGATCGTAATCATAGAGCTTGGCGAGGTCGATTCCCTCCTCCCCCAGATCGGTGGCATAAACATTCAAATTGGCGTGGTTGAGCATCAATTCGATTGAACGTGATGTCGTCGGGTCGTCTTCTACCAGCAATATCCGCATGGATTAAATCTCCGCTATCTCCCATTTCCATTAATCACCACTGTGAACCGAAATGGTTAACCACTCGTTACCATAGTAGAACTTTTAGCGAATTCTTCCTATGGTTGTCTATAGCGTTGGAGCATTGTTGCTTTGAGTGCCGCCTCTCCGAATTGTTCAATCGCTTGTTTCCATTCGATAAATTCCTCTTTCGAGAGGCTGTACATTTCCAGGGCCTCTTTTTCCGGAATAAGACCAAAAACCACGCCTTTGACCACCGCAGCCTTGCGTGAGGCCACCCAACGGCGGGTGTTTTTCGGCGGTAGATCTGCCCGTGTCATGATTTTCCCATCTGGTAAGGTAACCGCACGCGGCCCGTCGACTTTCTTTAAATACATAAGGTTTCCTCGCTCAGTTTGCGCCATTGTGGCAAATTCTGCTTAACGCCAAGTGAAGCGCGCCCTTGTTGTTGCGTCGAATTTTCCTATATTCCGCCACAACTCCTGAAAGGATCGGAAAATGCCCGCGCTCAGTACCGAATCAGCCCTCAATTCCCTTGGTTTTGCCAAAAGCCCGGACCAAACCCGCGTCGTCGTCGCCATGTCCGGAGGGGTTGATTCGTCGGTGGTCGCTGCGGAACTGGCCGCCGAGGGCTATGATGTGATCGGCGTGACCCTGCAACTTTATGACCACGGGGCGGCGCTCGCGAAAAAAGGCGCCTGTTGTGCGGGCACCGACATTCATGACGCCCGCATGGTGGCCGAGCGCCTGGGTTTTCCCCATTATGTGCTCGACTACGAAAATATATTTCGCGATTCGGTGATCGAGGAATTTGCCGACAGCTACCTGGCCGGCGCCACGCCCGTGCCCTGCATCCGCTGCAACGAGCGGGTGAAGTTCAAGGATCTGCTG
>CAYSBG010000333.1:0-2964 GCA_964429125.1 uncultured Aliiroseovarius sp. | reverse complement strand
GGTGTCATTATTTCCCTTGGCCAAAATCTCGGTCCGGGGCAGCGGTCTGGTCTGGCCGCTGGACGATCTGCGGATGGCGCCAGACGGCCAGATTGGCACGTCCAACCAGGTGGGTGCTACGGGAAAGGTTGTGCTTGAGTTTGACCGGCCGGGGATGCTCTTGATGCTGGCCCCCTCGGCGTTGAACGCGGTTTTGGCCGCGATCAGGCCGCAAACCCCGAAAATCGGCTGAGCGCGAAAGGCGCAAGCGCGTCAGGGCGCCCCCCGCTGGTCAGCCATTGGCTCATCAGGTGACCAAGGACCGGCGCCAGTGTAATGCCGCTGTGGGTGGCGATGGTGAACAACCCGGTTGCGCCGGGGAACTGGTCAATGATGCTTTTGCCGTCTTCCGGATATGGGCGGATGCCGACGGCCAGGTCGCAGTCCTCAACCCGGACCGCATGGATGAGCCCCGGCAGAAAGGCGTTGCCCCGACCCAACAGGGCATTTCCCGCCTTCTGCATGGTTGCGTCGCTGCGATCCTCCCAGATCATTGCGTCGATATCGTCCGAGCCAAGACGGATGCGCCCATCCGCCAGGGGCAGAAAGTGGAGTTCGTCGCGGGTCGATGTATAGACCAGGTGGCGCGGGGCAAGCCGGGGCAGGGGCGGGGTGGTCAACAACAGGCCGGGCACCTCTCGCAAGGGAAACTGCCGCGCCAGCGGCGCGTGCCCGGTTAATTGTGCAAGCAGCGCGCCGGTATCCTTGCCAACGGCGGTAACCACGTTGGGCGCATGAAAAACGCCGGCGGTGGTTTCAATGCCTTCAATCTGGCCAGCATCATCAGCGAGAAGGGTCAGCGCGCGAGCGAATTGGATATGGCCCCCGGCCTGGACGATCTGTTCGCCCAGAAAACGGGTGAAACCGGGCGCATCCACCACCAGGTCATCTTTCAGGTGGAGCGCCTCGGCGTCTTTGGCCAGATGCAACTCCGGCGCGATCGTTCGCAGGGCGTCATGGCTCAGAAGCTCGGCACCATAGCCAAACCCGGTCAGGATCTCGGCGTCACGCAGCATCGCCTGGTACCCCGCCGGGTCGCTTTGACGCACGATCTGCAATGCGCCGGTCGGGTTGATGCCCAAGGCGCTTTGGCCGAATTCCCTGGCCAGCGTTCGGTAGAGTGCCAGCCCGGCAGCGTTCAACCGATGATAGGGAACATCCGTGGTCTTGGTCGAGGCATTGGCCCAGGCAAAACTTGCCGACGTGGTGCCCGCGCCCAGCGCTTCTGCTTCGATCAATCGAACACTCTTTCCCGCCCTGACGGCGAAAAAGGCCAGGGACAAGCCAATGATGCCGCCACCAATGATGATCAGATCGCTACGCATTGCCTGCCCTTCATTCCAATGACACCTTGCCACATAGCTGGGGTATCAGCAATTGGGCACGTTCACCGCCAGCCCGCCAAGCGATGTCTCTTTATACCGCTCGCTCATGTCTCGGCCGGTTTCGAACATGGTCTTAATGCAAGCGTCCAGCGGCACAAAGTGGCTGCCGTCCCCGCGCAAAGCCAGCGACGCGGCCGATACCGCCTTGATCGCACCCAGCCCGTTGCGTTCGATACAGGGCACCTGCACCAGCCCCTTGATCGGGTCACAGGTCAGGCCAAGATGGTGTTCCAGCGCAATTTCGGCGGCGTTTTCCACCTGGCGCGGGCATCCGCCCAGCACTGCGGTCAACCCGGCTGCGGCCATCGCGGCAGCACTGCCGATTTCCGCCTGACAGCCCGCCTCGGCCCCGGAAATCGACGCGTTGTGCTTGATCAACCCGCCAATCGCTGCTGCGGTCAGCAAGAACTCCGGCACCTGCGACGGCGCGGCGCCGGGCACATGGTCCAACCAATAGCGCAGCACCGCTGGCACCACCCCGGCCGCGCCATTGGTCGGGGCGGTCACCACCTGCCCCCCGGCGGCGTTTTCTTCGTTCACCGCCATGGCATAGACGCTCATCCAGTCGTTGATCGTGTGCGGGGCGGTCAGGTTCATGCCACGTTCGGCCATCAACTGGCGGTGGATCGGTGCGGCTCGGCGTTTGACACTCAGCCCGCCGGGCAGAATGCCACCGGTTTTCAGCCCGCGATCAATGCAGGCGTTCATCACCTCCCATATGCGCGCCAGCCCCCGGTCGAGCGCGCGCGCTGGGTTGTGTACCTGTTCGTTGGCGCGCTTCATCTGGGCGATGGTCTTGCCGCTTTTTGCCGCCATTTTCAGCATCATTTCGGCGGTATCGAAAGGATAGGGGTGATTGGCGGCGTCGGCCTTGTCCATCAAGGCTTCGGCCTTCTGCTCGGCATCGGTGACGACGAAACCACCGCCGATGGAGTAATAGGTTTCCTGCAGCACAACGTCGCCTTGGTGGTCCGTGGCCATCAGCACCATGCCATTGGCGTGGCCCGGCAAGGTGTGGTCGTAGTCAAAGATCAGGTCAACGGCGGGGTCAAACTGCAACGCGCCCAGGCCCTCGGGGCGAACTTCCTTTTCAGCGGTAATTTGCGCCAGCGCCGAATCGGCTTTGTCCTGGTCATAGGTTTCGGGCAGGAAACCGGCGAGGCCAAGGATCGTCGCGCGGTCGGTGGCGTGGCCGATGCCGGTAAATGCCAGGCTGCCATGCAGGGAAGCCCGCAGGCCCGCAGGCTCAAACGGCGAGGCACGCAGCAGGTCCAGAAACCGCCCCGCTGCCACCATCGGTCCCATTGTATGGGAAGAAGACGGGCCAACGCCCACCTTGAACATATCAAAAACCGATAGGAACATGCCGCCTCCCGTTGTGCCTGTTAACCCGGTATACCGTTATTTCGGGCGCAACAAAGAGCGCAAAGCCGACATTTGAGACACAAGCCCCGTCACCCTTCGCTTTTACGGGGGGCTGTGGTGTCGCGCAGCCCTCTCACAAACCGCTTAGGGCCTGTCCTCATTTATCTTGCGCCCC
>CAYSBG010000332.1:0-2966 GCA_964429125.1 uncultured Aliiroseovarius sp. | reverse complement strand
GACGATTATTCCAAGGATGCCGCCGGGGGCGTCAAGCGCTGGAACGCGATCATTCGCAAGCTCGCCGTCGACTTTGAACTGACCCTGCCGCACGAGGGCTTCCACCGCCAGATCGGCACCTATAGCGGCGCGCCGATCACGCCCGACGGGCTGGTGCTGACCCCGACGGAATGGGAAAACCGCCGCGACGAATGGCTGCCGTCGACCGCAGACGGCGATTTCATCGCTTCGCTGATGCACCCGGTGACCGAGCCGGGCGAATACGCGGGCTGGATCGCCCCGCCACGCATGGGTATCGACGGCAAGCCGGGCGAGTTTGAATATGTCAAACTCTACGACGCATGATGGAGCCTGAAGTATGGGCGCACTGATCAAACAGCACTTGATCGATCCGGAAATCTGCATCCGTTGTCACGCCTGCGAAGAGGCCTGCCCGCGCGGCGCCATCAGCCACAACGAGGACAACGTGGTGGTAGACGCCGGGATTTGCGATGCGGGGGGCGATTGCCTTGGTCCCTGCCCGACCGGGGCGATCGACAATTGGCGCATGGTGGAAATGGCCTATTCGCTCGAAGATCAATTCGCGTGGATGGACCTGCCCGAACAGGTGGCCCATGATGTCGCCGACGCGACGAAACCCGCAGCTGTTGCCAGTTCGAAAAAGGAGCTGGCACCTGCCAGTGCGGCAAAACCCGTCGTCAACCGCTTTCCACCCTCGCGCCCGGTCGAGGCAACCGTTCAGGGCAATTTTCGCCTCACCGCCGAGGGGGCGCAGACCGATATCCGCCATATCGTCCTGAGCTTTGAGGGCGCGGAATTTCCGTTTCTGGAGGGCCAAAGCATCGGGATCAACCCACCCGGCACCAACGCGCGGGGCAAGCCGCATGTGGCGCGACGCTATACGATTTCCAGCCCACGCGACGGCGAGCGCCCGGGTGCGGGCAATATCTCGCTGACGATCCGGCGCATCCCCGGCGGGATCTGCTCCAATTACCTGTGCGATCTGGAGCGTGGCGCCAAGGTGCAAGCGCATGGGCCCTATGGCAAGACTTTCCTGATGCCCGACGACAGCCAGGCCCGACTGATCATGATTTGCACCGGCACTGGCGCGGCACCCTTCAGGGCATTTACCATGCGTCACCAACGGGTTATGGGCGACCTTTCTGGCCGGCTGCATTTGTTCTTTGGCGCCCGAAGCCCGGATGCGCTGCCCTATCACGGCCCGCTGCAAAAGGTGCCGGACACGTTCCTTGCCAAGCATTTTGCCTTTTCGCGGGTGCCCGGCCAGCCCAAACAACATGTACAGGACGTCCTGCGCGCGGAATCGGACAAGCTCGCGCCGATGCTTGGCGACGCCAATACCTATGTCTACCTCTGTGGGTTGAAGGCAATGGAGGAAGGCGTCGGCACCGCTCTGGCCGAGATTGCCGCGCAAGCGGGGCTGGATTGGCAGGTGTTGCAGGGGCAGATGCGCGCCCAGGGGCGTTATCACGTGGATACCTACTGAATGGCCGTTTTCACCCATGAAATCACCGTTGGCTGGGCCGATTGCGACCCGGCGGCCATCGCCTTTACCGGCCGGGTGCCCTATTGGGCGCTTGAGGCGATCGACGCCTTCTGGCGCGAGGTGGTAGGGGCAGATTGGTACGCGCTTAACCTGGATCAGAACATCGGCACGCCTTTCGTGCATCTGAGCCTTGATTTCAGCGCCCCGGTGACCCCACGCCACAAGCTGATCTGCGCGGTTGACGTGGCCAGTCTCGGCACCACGTCGATCACCTTTGCCATTACCGGGCGCCAGGGCGCGGTGACGTGTTGGAAAGGCCGGTTCACCTGCGTTTTCGTGGTTTCCGATGCGATGACACCACGCCAGCCACCTGCGGAAATTCGCGCCCGCATCGCGCCCCTGGTGCAGAACCAATGAAGCCGCCCTCCCCTCCCCTGACTGGCAGTCTTGGCCGGGAGGAGGCCGACGTGTTCCTGGCGCGTGTGGGCCAGAATGTTCGGGCCAAACGCGATCTGGCAGGCTTGACCCGCCGCGTTCTGGCCGAGCGTTCGGGCCTGTCGGAACGCTATCTGGCAACACTGGAATCCGGCCGGGGCAACATTTCCATCGCCCTGTTGTACCGGGTCGCGGTGGCCCTGGGTTCCGAAGTGGCCGAGCTTGTCGCCCGCCCGGACCTGGCCGGCGCCCCCGACGGGCGGTTTGCCCTGATCGGCCTGCGGGGCGCGGGAAAATCCACCCTGGGGCGGCGCGCCGGCGAGCGCCTTGGCCTGCCCTTTCTGGAGCTTTCCGAGGCGGTAGAAGAAGCCAATGGCATGCCCGCTGGCGAAGCGATTTCGCTCTATGGCGAAGCTGGCTACCGCGCCGCCGAACGCGCGGCAATTTCCCGGATCATCACCACGCATGATCAACTCATCCTGGCGGTCGGCGGCGGGGTTGTCGAACATCCGGACTGTTTCAATTTACTGCTGTCCAGCTTCAAGACCATCTGGATCAAGGCGCGCCCCGAAGAGCATATGGAACGGGTGCGCGCCCAGGGCGACATCCGGCCAATGGCCGGGATCAGGGACGCGATGACCCGCCTGCAGGGAATTTTGCGCGCGCGCGAAACGCAATATTCTCGTGCCGATCTGTGTGTGGATACCTCCGGCAAAGCGGTGGGCGACAGTTTGGACGATCTGGTTTCAGCCATCACCACGCCCATCGGCTAGGGCCTGTCCTCATTTATCTTGCGCTCCCGGCAGAAACGCCGGCGGGTACAAACAAGGGCGGCCCGACAGGACCGCCCCGGAATTTTTACTTACACGGCAAACACTTGACACCTGTCGCACCCAATCAGAATTGGGCATTCACCTGTCAGGGCGAGGCAGCGCCTGCACAGCAGGTGCGTTCGCCCTGAATGGTGAATTCAATTTGGTGCGACATGCTTTAGCCGCGATACGGCACCCCGGCTTTCTCCATC
>CAYSBG010000331.1:0-2968 GCA_964429125.1 uncultured Aliiroseovarius sp. | reverse complement strand
GGACACAAGATATGGACAAGTTCGAAAAAGTGACCGGGGTGGCGGCGCCGATGCCGCTGATCAATATCGACACCGACATGATCATCCCCAAATTGTTCCTGAAAACCATCAAGCGTACCGGGTTGGGCGTGCATCTGTTTGACGAAATGCGCTATCTGGACGACGGCTCGGAAAACCCCGAGTTCGTGCTCAACCAACCGGCCTATCGCAATGCGGAAATCCTTGTTGCCGGGGATAATTTCGGCTGTGGTTCGTCACGCGAACATGCGCCCTGGGCGCTGGCGGATTTCGGCGTGAAAGTGATCATAAGCACCTCTTTTGCCGACATTTTCTTCAACAACAGTTTCAAGAATGGCATCCTGCCAATCGTGTTGCCGCAAGCGCAGGTCGACCTGTTGATGCAGGACGCCGAAAAAGGTGCCAATGCGCGGATGAGCATTGATCTTGAAGCCCAGGAAATCACCACTTCCGACGGTGATGTGATCGCCTTTGAGGTCGATGCCTTCAAAAAACATTGCCTCCTCGAAGGCCTCGACGATATCGGCCTGACCTTGGCCAAGAAAAGCGCGATTGAGGGTTTTGAAGACCAGAATGCCCAAAGCAAACCTTGGGTCTGACACCAGACCTCGGGGGTGAGCGGGTCTCACCCCCAACATCTGCCTTTCGGCATTCACAATGATGCATTCGCGCACCACATTTCCTTTCTGCCCGAGTAAATAAAAAGGCTTGCCAAACAAACCCTTGCGTGGCGTTCTGAATGTAGGCAGAAATGTGACCAAGATGAGGCAACCCGCCGTAATTGGCGGAGTCAAACTGGAAACAAGGGCACCTAAAGCCCCGCCAGGTTGAGGAAAAAGGCAGTGATATCAAGGCTTTCAGGCGCGCTCGTGCGGGCAATTCTTATGGTGTTGATGGTCATCACACCGGCGCTGATCGTGCCGGGGACTGGCCCGGACACAACCCAAATCGTCGCTTTGTTTGCGTTGTTGGCGGGTGTCATGGTGGTGTTCGAATACGCCTCCGCCTATCCCGGCCTGATTGAATTCCGCGATGCTCCCCCGTTCAACAGAATCAGATTTTTCTCTTTGTTTGCAACGGTTTTCGTTCTTTCCCTGGTCGCACGAGGCGCGGATACAACCTCGGATTTGACCCGGCTTGTACAGTTGATAGGCTCCCGCATTGGCGAGGCGATCGACTTCCCGTATTCTCCGGTCAATCTGGTTGTGCTGATGCTTCCGGAAAACGCGCCGCAACATATGGTTGACTTGCTACGCACTGCCGCCGGAGTTTCCTATCTTATCTCATTGATTTCTCTGGCGTTTTTCCTCTCCATTCTAAAACTTCGCAATTGGCCGAACACCAGAGGCGCGTTTAATGTATGGGTAAATATGCCGACCTTCGACCCAACTGCAGGTGGCGATGTGGTCTATCGCCTGGAACGCGACGCGGCGATCAATATCGCCCTTGGTTTCCTGCTTCCATTCCTTACGCCAGCGTTGGTCAAAGCCGCAAGTTCCGTGTTCGGCTCGATCTCGATTACCAATGAACACACCATGATCTGGACCTTGGCGGCCTGGGCTTTTCTGCCCGCCTCACTGTTCATGCGTGGCATTGCAATGGGGCGCCTCGCCTCGATGATCAAGGCCGAGCGCAGCCGACGCGAGACCGACGAAGACGAGCATGCGGCGTGGCAGCCGGTCTGATCCGGACCCTGCTTTTCATCCTGCTTCTGGCGAGTCCGTTGCAGGGGCAAAGCGTGCGCATCGCTACGTTTCATACAGGGCTTTCCCGCGACGGTCCGGGGCTGTTGTTGCGCGATATTGTCAGGGCGCAGGACGCCCAAATAGACGCTGTCATCAACGTAATCAACATGGTTCGTCCAGATGTGATTTTGCTTCTCGATTTTGACTATGATGCACAAAATCAAGCACTTAAGGCCTTTCGCAATGCCATTGTCCAGGCCCGGGGACCGGAATACACCTACGTGTTTTCCCGCATGCCCAATAGCGGCCTGGCCACGGGACTTGATATGGATAATGACGGCCGCCTGAACCAGCCACGCGATGCGCAGGGCTATGGGCATTATACAGGGCAGGGCGGTATGGCGGTTCTGTCCCGCTTACCGATCGAGGCCAGCAATGCGATAGATTTCAGCACCTTTTTGTGGCGCGATCTTCCGAATGCAATGCTACCGTTGCAAGACGGCGCCCCATTCCTGTCGCCCAAAGCCGCTGAGGTACAGCGCCTTTCTTCCGTGGCGCATTGGCAAGTCCCGATCCAATTGCCCGGCGGCGCGCGCCTTGACCTGCTGGCTTTTCATGCCACCACGCCGGTTTTTGATGGGCCAGAGGACCGAAACGGCAGGCGAAATCATGACGAAATACTGTTTTGGCCGTTGCTTTTGGAGGGCGCCCTGCCGTTCACCCCGCCCAGGCCCCCCTTTGTGATTTTGGGCGATGCCAATCTTGACCCGGATGCCGGGGACGGCCTGCGCAGTGCGATCGCCGCCCTGCTTGCACATCGTTCCCTGCAGGACCCGAAACCGGTGTCAGAAGGCGCCGCGGCGTTGGGCGACGCGACCGATACCGTCGATTGGGCCGAACCAACGCCCGGCAACTTGCGGGTCGACTACGTGTTGCCCTCCTCCGATTTAGACGTGGTCGACCAGGGGGTATTTTGGCCGATGCCTGGGCAAAAAGGCGCCGAGGCGGCGGCTGTCGCGTCCCGTCACCGCTTGGTCTGGGTGGATATTGCAATTCCGCAAAGTGGCGACTAACCTACTGTTAGAGCAGAATAAATCCTGCTTTAGGCGAATCCGAAACAGTTTCCACCCTTTGTTAAGCCTGTGTTGCGCTCTTGCTTTTCGGCTGAACTCCGGCTGTGCTTTCCCGGGCAATCGCAACACGCAAAGCGTCGACAACCGGTGTATCGACAAAATCCGGCAACAGTTCCTTCAAGCGCGCATTGT
>CAYSBG010000330.1:0-2983 GCA_964429125.1 uncultured Aliiroseovarius sp. | reverse complement strand
TGCTGATCCGGCCTCAGCAAAAACGCGCCAAGGAACACAGGGAAATGGTCTTGGCCGTGCGCCGGGGCGACCGGGTGGTCACTGCCGGCGGGCTTGTCGGCAAGGTCGCCAAGGTTGGTGAAGACGAGGTGATGATCGATCTGGCTGAGGGGGTAAGGGTCACCGCCATCAAGGCGACCTTGCAGGATGTGCGCTCCAAACCATCACCAAAAGCTGCCAATGACAGTAAGACCAAGGCGAAAAAGACCTAATTTCTCATGTTGCATTTTTCACCACTTAAACAGGTTTTTGTCTGGTCGATTGTAATATTGGGCCTGCTTTTTGCGTTGCCCAATGTGCTGCCGTCAGAAATCAGGGATAAACTGCCGGAATTTCTGCCTTCCAAGACAGTCAACCTGGGCCTGGATCTGCAGGGCGGCACGCACCTTTTGTATGAAGTTGACGTGGATTCAGTCAAACAGGCCAAGCTTGAAACCGCGATGGATGATGCGCGCCAGTATTTGCGTAGCGAAAAGCCGATCATTCCGGCAACCGGATTTCAAATTAATGGTAATTCGGTCAGCTTCAAACTGGCCCGGCCGGCACAAATGGATTTGGCGCTGAAACGGCTCAAACCCCTAAACAAGGTTGATGCGGCGGCGACACTGACAGGCAGCGGCAAGCCCCCCTTTGTCATAGAAAGTGATCCGCAAAGCGGACGCATCAGTCTGACGCTAACAGCCGAGGCGCTTGACAAGGAAGCCAAGGACGCTGTGGCGCGTTCCATTGAAGTGATCCGCCAGCGCATTGACCAGCTCGGCACACGCGAGCCGACAATTCAGCGGAAAGGCGCGGACCGGATCATCGTTGAGGTTCCGGGCAAGAGTGATCCTGAGCGTATCAAGGAACTGGTAGGTCAGACTGCAAAAATGACCTTTCATATGCTCGATACCTCGGTTTCCGTAGCCGAAGCCCAGGCAGGTCATATCCCGCCCGGAGCCAAGCTGCTGCCCAGTGATAATCCCAGCGAGCCATATGTGCTGGTCCGCCGCCGTTCATTGGTCGATGGCGAGGATTTGGTCGATTCCAAACCCACGTTTAACCAGAGCGGCCAGCCTGCGGTTTCTTTTCGTTTCAACGGCAAGGGCGCATTGCGATTTGGCAAAGCGACGGCAGACAATGTCGGGCGGCGCTTTGCCATTGTGCTTGATGACAAGGTGATCTCTGCGCCGGTGATCAATTCGCCAATCCTGGGTGGTTCGGGCATTATCGAAGGTGGATTTACCAGCGAATCCGCTAATGACCTTTCGATCCTGCTGCGCGCCGGGGCGCTGCCGGCCAAGCTGACAGTGCTGGACCAGGGCACTGTGGGGGCTGAGCTGGGCGCAGATTCAATACGTTCCGGGGCCATAGCGCTGGTGATAGGCTTTGTTTCGGTGGTGGTCTTTATGGTGGTCGTCTATGGCATGCTCGGCCTGATCGCCGATGCGGCGCTGATCGCTAACGTGCTTCTGATCATGGGGGCGTTGTCATTCTTGCAGGCGACGCTGACATTACCTGGTATTGCCGGGATCATCCTTACCATCGGCATGGCAGTTGATGCCAACGTGTTGATTTTCGGGCGCGTGCGCGAGGAGTTTCGCGGCGGGCGTACGCCTATCAATTCGGTTGAAAAAGGTTTTGCCATGGCCAGGCCAACGATTTTGGATGCCAATATTACCACCCTGATTGCCGCCGTATTGCTATTGCAATTTGGATCCGGGCCGGTCAAGGGCTTCGGTGTGACCCTGGCCATCGGGATTTTCACCTCTGTGTTCACAGCTTTTGTGTTTGCCCGAATGCTGACCTCTTACTGGCTCTTCAAGGCCAAGCCCAAAAGCTTGCCGATTTAAGGAATTCGCTATGTCTTTTGCGCTATCGCAATATATTCCGCTGGGCACCAAAATCCCGTTTGTGCGCATGCGCTATTTCGCCTTTGCCCTTTCAGGGCTGGGCATTATCGTCTCCATCGTGGCCTTGGTGACCATGGGGCTGAATTTCGGCATCGATTTTCGCGGTGGTTCGCAATTACAGGTGGCTACCCAGGGGCCTGCAAATCTTGCTAAAATACGCTCGGTGGTTTCCGGACTTGGCCTTGGCGATGTGCAGGTTCAAAATTTTGGTGGTCCAGACATTGTCCGTATCAGGATCGAGCGTCAGGAGGGCGAGGGAATTGCCGGCGCCAATGCCCAGCAGGCGGCCATCGCCACAGTGAAGAAAGCACTGGACAAAAATTTTGACGGTATCAGTTACAGGGCGACGTCGGTGATCAGTCCCAAGGTCTCCGGCGAGCTGGTCAATGCCGGCATTTATGCGGTCGTCGGCGCCCTGATCAGCATGTTGATCTACATCTGGTTTCGCTTCGAGTGGCAGTTTTCAATCGGCGCCGTTGTGGCGCTTGCCCATGATGTGATTCTCACCCTTGGCATGTTTGCGATCTCGCATCTTGAGTTCAATCTTTCCATCATTGCCGCCATTCTTACCATCGTCGGCTATTCCATGAACGACACCGTCGTGGTCTATGATCGCATTCGCGAGAATTTGCGCAAATACAAGCGCATGCCACTTGGTGAACTGATTGATCTGTCAATTAACGAAACGCTATCGCGAACTACCATCACATCATTTACAACCTTGTTGTCGTTGCTGGCGCTGTTTTTTCTGGGTGGCGAAGCATTGCGCGGTTTTTCATTTGCGATGATCTGGGGCGTCGTCGTGGGCACCTATTCTTCCATTTTTGTGGCCTCGCCAATCCTTATCATTCTTGGTGTAAATCGCGGTGAACTGGAAAGCTGAGTATCCGTTTCTGCGCCTCACCCGGCGGGTAAAATCATCATAATTTCGCGCCGTGGCGCATTGACGCCCCCCCCCTGTTGTGGGTCATAATGCGTCATCTGAAACCTTAAGGGGGTCGTCATGGGTGGCATACTTTCCAATCTTCGCTCAACGGTGATTTTTTCAATTA
>CAYSBG010000329.1:0-3003 GCA_964429125.1 uncultured Aliiroseovarius sp. | reverse complement strand
TCGAAGGTCTTGAGATTGCGGTTGTTGATGCCCAGAAGCGGGCTTTTCAGGGCGGTGGCGCGGGCCAGTTCGTCGCCGTCATGCACCTCGACCAGCACATCCATGCCCCAGCTAAAGGCAGCGGCTTCCAGCTCCTGCGCCTGGGCGTCAGAGACGCTGGCCATGATGACCAGGATCGCATCTGCCCCCCAGGCCCGGGCCTCGGCAACCTGATAGGTGTCATACATGAAATCCTTGCGCAGCGCGGGCAGGGCGGTTGCCGCGCGCGCGGCGACCAGAAATTCCGGCGCGCCCTGAAAACTGGGCGTGTCGGTCAGCACCGAAAGGCAGGTGGCGCCCCCGGCCTCATAGGCCCGCGCCAAGGTGGGCGGGTCAAAGTCGGCGCGGATCAAGCCCTTAGAGGGGCTGGCTTTCTTGATCTCGGCGATCAGGCCATATCCGGTCCGGCTGGCGCCGCGCAGGGCCTTGGCAAATCCGCGCGTCGGAGGGGCCGCGCGGGCAGCGGATTCGACTTCAGACCGGGCGCGCGCGGCCTTGGCGGCGGCGACTTCTTCAAGCTTGTAGGCTTTGATTTTATCAAGGACTGTAACCATGGGCATGGTTTACGCCGAAGCCGCGCCGTGGGCAAACTGAAATGCGGCCCGGGTGAATTCCCGGGCTGCCGGTGCAGCGCCTTACTGGCGCGGAAATACTGTGCGTGCCATGGCGCGGGGCATGACCAGGATGGATTGACCATCGGTAAAGATCATCATCCGCCCCTGCGATTACACCGCCCTAACGCAACGATGTCAGCAGCGATTGCGCTATGTACAGCGCGACCAGCCCTGCGAGCCAACGCAAATGCGCATGAGACAGCCCGCGAAAATGGATCGCGGGCCGTTTTCGGCGGCGCGTGCCTCAGGAGGCCTCGGCCACCGTATCGCAGCCAGCGATCTCGTGGATCATCGAGCGCAAATGGTTTTTGACTTTTTCGTCCTGGATCGAGGCCAGTGCCTGCACGGCCTTGGCTGTCTGGTCGTCCATCAGCGTTGTTGTCTGCGGGTCAGGAATGCCGGTCGCCAAGCCCTCGAAGAAATAGGACGGGGTTACATCAAGGAGCTGCGACAGCTCGAACAATTTACTGGCCGAAACCCGGTTGAACCCGGTTTCGTATTTCTGCAATTGCTGGAAGGAAAGCCCCAATTGCTTGGCCACACCCGATTGGGTGAGCCCACGGACCAGGCGCGCCTGGCGGATTTTTTTGCCGACATGGATGTCTACTGGATGAACCATTATACGTACCTTTTGTTTTTTCCCGCTTAAGGAGAAACGATTCTTTTGGGCGCTTTTCAATTGGTTACCCTTGAAACCCCTCGGTAAATCCATATTACATTGATGGTACATTCGTGTTACACCCTTATACGGGGAGAGTTAAGGCGATGAAAACGTTGAGTAAAAAAATCCAGACTGCAATGCGCTCATGGCGGGTTTTTTCCAAAAGGAGCGCGCCCTATGGGTGAATTTATGCCTTCTCCGCTGCTTTTCGAGCAGATGCGAAGCTTTGTCGAGCTGGCCCAAACGCTCAATTTGTCGGAGGCGGTAAAGAATCTCCAGAGTACGCGCCAGACCGTGCGTCGGCACATCAGCTATTTGGAAGAGGTGCGAGGGGAGCGGCTTTTTTCCCTGAAGGATCGCCGCTATGCGTTGACTTCCGCAGGCAAGCGGGCGTTGCGCGAGGCGCAGGAAGTGCTGGCGCGGTCGCGGGCCTGGGTGCAGGACGCGTCTGGCCATCGCCGGGGGTTGTTTTACCTGACCGCCCCCCATGACGAAGGGTTCACCTATTTCCTGCAGCAGCATCCACTCAATCTGATGTGGAACAGCAAATCGGATTTGTTGCCGTTCGGGCTGCAATCCTGGGCCGACGCCCGCGGACAGATCGAGGATCCGGGTTTTCAGGCAGTGCGTCCCTGGATGATGATTTTTCGCCGCCATGCGGACGATTGGCTTTGCGTCGAAGTCGGCGAAAAATCGTCGTTTGCCACCTGGTATGGCTGGGAGCGCACCCGGTCTTCGGTCGGACACGGCATTGCCAGCCTGCCGGGCGGAAGCGGGTTTGCCGATCTGCTGAGCCAGCCGTTTCATGAAACCCGGACCAATGAAGGCGTGCGACTGGATCATATCCATACACGGATTTCCATGCCCGGTCATGATGACCCGGTCCCGATCACATACGAGCGGCTTTTGCTTGGCTGTTATTTTCCCGATGGTTCCGGGGCCATTGCGGCGTTGATCAACCGGACCTATGATGTGAAGATCGACGGCCTTCCCCAAGGCATGGCGCGGTCGATGCCTGTGGACCAGTTAATGACGTTTCAGATGCCGGAACATGCGCAAAACCGCGACCGAGCAC
Organism: uncultured Aliiroseovarius sp.; assembly: GCA_964429125.1. GTDB lineage: Bacteria > Pseudomonadota > Alphaproteobacteria > Rhodobacterales > Rhodobacteraceae > JAAEUB01. The sequence continues at coordinate 614 of CAYSBG010000329.1, read as the reverse complement.
CGGAAAAAGGCGCGTAACTGCACAAAAAGTAGGCAAAAGTGTGACGGCGAACGCCCGTACGTTGTTTTTTTTCGCTTTTGCACGCCTTCAGGTTACACTCTCAGGCAGGGGCTGTCTGAAGGAGACCATCAATGACCATTCATGATACATTTGCCGGGGCGCAATTTGCCACATCCATCGCCGATATGGCCGAGACCATGGGGATGAAGCTGCAAGTTGGCGACGATTTTCAGCTCTATGCCGAGATGATCCGCAAAGAGCGGCCGGATCAGCCATTGGGGGATCCGTTTAATTTGGAAAAGCAAGAGCTTACCCATGAAAACGCGTTCTGGATCAGCGGCTGGGATACGGACGGAAAACTGGTGCATACCCAAGCCATCCGCCGTTTGCAGGTCAAGAAATCGCTGGCCGATTTCATGCAAAAAGGCTTTCGCGAGTTTCCACCGTCGGGCTGCGATCTGGACAAGGCGCGTTCGACCTATACCCCCGGGCCGGGGGCAAAGGGGATTCGCGGCGTGGTCTGCTATCATGGCGAAGCCTGGCTGCGGGCCGGCAAGAACGGATTTCGCGGCACCGGGTTGGCCGGGGCGCTGGCACGTTTTGCCATGACAAGT
>CAYSBG010000328.1:0-3009 GCA_964429125.1 uncultured Aliiroseovarius sp. | reverse complement strand
GCCCAGCTCGCCCACATAGGTAACGCGCAAGGCACGCACCGGGCATCCGGCGATGCCGATGATCCGGTGGCTGGCAAAGGGGAACCCCTCGTTGCTCACATCGTCGCCTGTAACAGTTCCAAGGATGTCACGCGCACGCGGCCCCATAAGCGACAGCACCGCTTTGGACGCGGTAATATCGGACAATTGCGCGTTGGCGCCCGTGCGGATACTCCGCGAAATCCAGTCGAAATCGCGACTCGCGTTGCCCGTCCCGGTGACGATGTAGAATTCATCTTCGGCCACCCGGGCAACCGTCAGGTCGGCCTCGATCCCGCCCGCCGCGTTAAGCATCTGGGTGTAGACCAGGGAACCGACAGGCTTGTCCACATCATTGGCGGCAATGTGGTTCAGCGCGGCGACCGCATCCGGGCCTTTCAGGGAAAACTTGGCAAAGGAGGTCTGGTCAAACAGCCCCGCCGACTCGCGCACCGCCCTGTGTTCGCGCCCGACCGCGTCAAACCAGTTTTGCCGCCCGAAAGAATAGACGTCGCGCGCCGCTTCGCCTGCGCGGGCAAACCAGTTGGGCCGCTCCCAGCCCAGCTTTTCGCCAAACACCGCGCCCTGTTCCTGCAAACGCCCATACAGGGGCGATTTGCGCAAGGGGCGGGCTGAGCTGTGTTCCTCATGCGGCCAGGCCATGGTGTAGTGTTTTCCATAGGCCTCTATCGTGCGGGTGCGTACCCAGTCGGTATCAAGATGCGGGGCGCCAAAGCGGCGAATATCGGCGGCCCAAAGATCATAGGGCGGCGCGCCGTTCTTGACCCATTCAGCCAGCGCCATGCCGGCCCCGCCACCCGCAGCGATGCCAAACGCATTAAACCCGGCACCGACGAAAAACCCCGCCTGTTCAGGCGCTTCGCCGATGATGAAATTCCCGTCCGGGGTAAAGCTTTCCGGGCCGTTGGTCAGGGTTTTCACCCCGGCGTTTTCCAGCGCGGGAACACGGCCCAGGGCCAATTCCACCAATGGCCCGAAATGGTCGAAATCGGCATCGAGAAGCGCATAGTGAAACCCCTCGGGCACGCCGTCGACCGCCCAGGGGATCGGGTTCGGCTCATAGCCGCCCATGACCAGCCCGCCGACCTCTTCCTTGTAATAGGTCAATCGGTCGGGGTCGCGCAGCGTTGGCAGATTTGCGCTGACACCGGGGATCGCCTCGGTCACCATATACTGATGTTGCATGGCCACCAACGGCACATTCACACCAAACCGCGCAGCGAAATCGCGGCTCCATTGCCCGGCGCACAGCACGATTTTCTCACATTCCACCCGTCCTTTGGTGGTCTGAACCGCGCGGATTGTCCCGTTTTCAATGTCGATATCCGTGACCTTCACATCCTCGCGGATCACCGCGCCCTTTTGCCGGGCGCCTTTGGCCAGGGCCATGGTGATATCGGTCGGGTTGGCCTGCCCGTCCGTGGGCATGAAGGCGGCGCCGACCACGTCGTCAACCTGCATCAACGGCCAGATTTCCTGGGCCTCCTGCGGGCTCAAAAGATGCATTTCCAGGCCGAAAGAACGTGCGGTGGTTGCCTGGCGCCTGACCTCGGTCCAGCGCTCCTGGTTGCAAGCCAGCCGCAGCCCGCCGTTCATCTTCCACCCGGTGCCCAGGCCAGTTTCTGCTTCGAGGCGCCGATAAAGCCCAACCGAATAGCCCAGTAGCTGAGTGATATTGGCGTTGGAGCGCAGCTGCCCGACCAGGCCTGCGGCATGAAATGTGGTGCCCGAAGTGAGTTTTTTACGCTCAAGCAACAGCACTTCGATCCCCAGATGCGCCAGGTGATAGGCGGTGGAACAGCCGATAATGCCGCCACCGATGATGACCACCTGGGCCGAGCTGGGAAGGTCGTTCATGTGCGCCTCAAAGGTTTCTGTAGTCGGAAAGAACAGCCCGGAAACGGGCCAGGTTTTCCGCCGTATAGGCGGCATAATCCACGTCAAGCGTTGAAGTCATTTCACTCACCATCGACCACATGGCTTCGCGCAGGATCGAGGCGGTTTTCATGGCGAAATACCGGTGGAAAAGCGCGCCATCGGCAGGGGTGCCAAAATAGAACTCAAGCATCTGGCGCTCTTGTGCGTCGCTCAAACCATTGTTGGAGGCCAGCCCGCCAAGGTCAAATAGTGGACTATTGAAACCGGCATAATCCCAGTCGATCAGCCACAGGCGTTTCCCATCATCCAGCACGTTTGCCGCGACCAGGTCATTATGGCCGAAAACGATGTCAAACGGGCCGGCTGCCGCCTCGAGCTCTTCGGTCAACGCACGGAAATCGGGGACCTCGGCCGCATAGGCGCTGCCGCCCTCCTCAAGCGTCGTGCAATAGTCGCGCAGCACATGGAACACCCAGAAAATCAGCGCCGGTCCGTGGAAATGCTTTGGCACCTCGATGTGGCATTTGTGCAAGAGTCTGACCGTTTTCTCCAGGTATTCCGGGCTGCGAATGTCGGATTCCTGCAAGGTCTTTGCGTCGATAAAGTCAATAACCGTCAGGCCCTGTTCGGCCAGCCGCACCGCCGGGGACAGTCCCGCAGCATGGGCCGCCCGGGCGGCGGCCAGCTCGTTGAAACGCAACACATGATGGGCGTCGATATCATCGCCCAGCCGCACCACATAGGCCCCGGCATCGTCAGTAACCTTGAAATTCAAATTGGTCCGGCCACCGCTGATTTTCTCCAGCGACGGCGCGCCTTGCCAAATCTGCAGCGCCTTGATGCGCGCAATGGCCGCGTTTTTATCCATGTGCTTCCTCCAGCCCAAAACGAATACGCGCCTTTCGCGCGCCTGCGTTGATAATTCGGTCGGCGATGATGGCGATAAAGGCAATCGCCAGACCCGCTGTGATTCCATGCCCGACATTGGCGCTGGTCAGGGCGATATAGACCTCCTGGCCCAAATCCCGGGTGCCCACCAGCGCGGTAATGACCAACATGGACAAGGCCAGCATGATGGTCTGGTTGAGGCCC
>CAYSBG010000327.1:0-3010 GCA_964429125.1 uncultured Aliiroseovarius sp. | reverse complement strand
AGTGCGGTTATGTTTGTCGAACTCAGCGCCACTTCCAACTTCACCTTCCTCACCGGGGGGGCGCATCCCGAGGAATATATTGACCGGGCCGGGTTTATGGGCATGGCCGGGTTGGCAGTGGCCGATGTAAACTCTGTGGCCGGAATTGTCCGGGCGCATATGGCGGCGCGCGAAGTGGCGCGCTCGGTGCGCCTGCGGAGAGAGTTTCTGGCTGAGCATGGCCTTGTCGGCCCGCCCATTCCCAAAGGTCTGTCCCGTCCTGCGTCGGCGGATATTAGTGCGACACCCCGGCTCATTCCGGCGGCGCGGCTGGTGTTGGAGGATGGGTTTACCGCCACCGCCTTGCCACGTGACCGGGCGACGTGGGGACAGCTTTCCCGGTTGCTGACGTTGGGACGCCGCCGGGCCGAAAAGGGCGCGTGCCTGTTGCGCCTGAACGATCTGCTGGATTGGGGCGATGGGCTGGAGCTACTCCTGCATCCACCGCAACAAGCGCCAACCGGTCGGCCCGGCGCGGGGGAATGGTTCGCACAGGCGCAACAGTTGACGCGCCGCTTTGCCGGACAGGTTTCCCTGCTTATGGCGCCCGCCTATGATGGTCACGATGCCCCCCGCTTCGCTCGCCTCGCCGCCCTTGCCATGCGTCTGTCGGTCCCCCCCGTGGCCTCCGCCTTGCCAATCATGCACCATGCCCGCCGCCGGGCGCTGGTTGACGTGCTGAGTGCCATCCGGCTGGGGTGCAAGGTGGATGATCTGGGTCGCCATGCCTTGACCAATGCTGAACAGCGCCTGCGTAGCGAGGCCGAGATGCTGCAATTGTTTGCCGGGTATGAAGACGCGGTGCATTATAGCGGCCAGATTGCCGCACGGTTGCACTTTTCCCTCGACGAACTGGCATATGAATATCCTTCCGAAGTGGCCGGGGGAGAGACCCCTGCCGCGCGTTTGTCCCGTCTGGCCCGCAAGGGTCTGCGTGAGCGCTACCCCGAAGGGGTGCCAGAGCGGGTCAGCGGTATGTTGGCCCATGAGCTGACCCTGATCAGCAAGCTCAGATACGAGCCATATTTCCTGACCGTGCGCGACATCGTGGCTTTTGCCCGTGACCGGGGCATCCTCTGTCAGGGGCGTGGCTCGGCGGCTAATTCCGTGGTCTGCTACGCGCTGGGCGTGACCAGCGTCAGCCCGGAAATCGGCTCGATGGTGTTTGAACGTTTTGTGTCTGAGGCCCGCGACGAGCCGCCGGATATCGACGTGGATTTCGAACACGAGCGCCGCGAAGAGGTGATCCAGCATATTTACGAAAAATACGGCCGCCACCGGGCCGGGCTATGCGCCACGGTGATCCATTATCGCGGCAAACGTGCAATCCGCGAGGTGGGCCGCGCCATGGGGCTGGGGGAGGACACCATTGCCGCCATGTCCGCGCAGGTTTGGGGCTGGGGCGGCGGCGGTTTGCGTGCGGCGCGTTTGCGTGAAATCGGGCTGGATCCTGACGATGCGTGCCTGCAACTAACGCTGCGCCTGTGTGATGAAATTCAGGGGTTTCCCCGGCATCTGTCCCAGCATGTGGGCGGTTTTATCATCACCGAGGGGCGGCTGGATGAACTGGTGCCGGTGGAAAACGCCAGTATGGAGGACCGCACGGTCATCTGCTGGGACAAGGATGATATCGACGCGCTGGGCATCCTCAAGGTCGACGTGCTCAGCCTTGGTATGCTGACGGCGATTCGCAAAAGCCTTGATCTGATGCAGGCCCATCTGGGGGTGGAATATACGCTGGCGAGCCTGCCGCCAGAGGACGCCCGGGTTTATGATATGCTGTGCCGTGCCGACAGCCTGGGGGTGTTTCAGGTGGAGAGCCGGGCGCAGATGAATTTCCTGCCCCGCATGAAGCCGCGCAACTTCTATGATCTGGTGATCCAGGTTGCGATCATTCGCCCGGGGCCGATACAGGGCGACATGGTGCATCCGTTCATAAGGCGCAGAAATGGCGAGGAGCCGGTTAGCCTGCCCTCGGATGCGCTGGGCGAAGTGCTGGGCAAAACGCTCGGCGTGCCGTTGTTTCAGGAACAAGCGATGCAAATCGCCATTATCGGCGCCGGGTTTTCACCGGAAGAAGCCGACCGCCTGCGCCGCTCTCTGGCAACGTTCAAGAAGCACGGGCGGGTTTCGGCCTTTCGCGCGCGGTTTCTGCGTGGCATGGCCGCTAATGGCTACGCGCCTGATTTTGCCGAAAGGTGTTTTGCCCAGATCGAAGGCTTTGGCTCTTATGGTTTTCCGGAAAGCCACGCGGCATCGTTTGCCTTGTTGGTCTATGCTTCGGCCTGGATCAAGCATCACCATCCGGGGATCTATGCCTGCGCTTTACTCAATAGTCAGCCGATGGGCTTTTATGCGCCCGCACAGATCGTGCGCGATGCACGAGAACATGGAGTAGTCGTGCACCCGGTTTGTGTCAATGCCAGCTATTGGGACAATGTGATGGAGCCGGACGGGCAGGGTGGGCTGGCCCTGCGCCTTGGCTTTCGCCAGATAAAGGGCATGAGCGAAGAAGAGGCAGGTTGGATCGCCGCCGCGCGGGGCAATGGCTATTTGTCACCCGAAGATGTGTGGCGCCGGGCCGGTACCTCGCCACGGCTGCTGGCAAAGCTGGCCGGGGCGGATGCTTTTGCCGCTCTGGCGCTGACCCGGCGCGACGCTCTGTGGCAGGCACGGGCGGTTACCGCAGACAAACCGCTACCGCTTTTTGTCGGGGATATGGACGGTGAAGGTATTCTCGAACCACCTGTGTACTTGCCTGAAACCAGTCTTGGCGAAGAGGTCGTCGCCGATTACCAGGCCCTGCGCCTGAGCCTGCGCGCCCACCCGATGGCGATTCTGCGTACCCAGCTTACCCCGCCCCCCGACAGAGCGCTCTCACCCGCCCACCCTGCGCCCTGTCGGGGGGCTATGTGATTGCCGGGGTTTGGTGGTTGCGTTCGACCGTGTTTGCGGCCTTGAGCAGGGTCTG
>CAYSBG010000326.1:0-3036 GCA_964429125.1 uncultured Aliiroseovarius sp. | reverse complement strand
GCCCCCAGGCGCCCAGCGTCGGGCTTTCCCAGTCATCTTCCACAAAGCGGATGTCGTGCAGGTCCATGTCGATGCCGATGGCTTCAAGGCTGCCCAGGTACAGTTCTTGCAGGTTTGGCGGGCTGGGTTTGATCAGCACCTGAAACTGGTAGTAATGCTGCAGCCGGTTGGGGTTTTCCCCATAACGGCCATCGGTGGGGCGGCGGGAAGGTTGCACATAGGCGGCCGCCCAGGGTTTGGGGCCAAGCGAGCGCAGGGTGGTTGCCGGGTGAAACGTGCCGGCGCCGACTTCCATGTCATAGGGCTGCATCAGCGCGCAGCCGTGCTCGGCCCAATAGGTTTGCAGGCGCAGGATTATTTCCTGAAAGCTCTTTGGTGGCGTTTGTGAGCCGGGCATTCGCGTCCCCTCGATCTGGTTTGGCCCTTCCTTATGGCGTGGGGCACAAGGGGTCAATGCAACTTGGCTGTGCGCGGGCGAATATGCGCGCGGATATTGACCTCCCCCCCATAAATGGTGTGTACCTGTCCGAGACGAGGTTTTGTTACATGCCCATTATGGGCAGGGGGGATAACGGAATATGAAAAAGCGCTTTATAGCGGCGTTCACGCTGCTGGTGACAATTATTGCTTTTACCGGACCGATTTACGCGCAAGAGCGCAATGCCTGGATACAATTGGAAGCCAACCCGACCCTGCGTGCCGCCGAAGACGGTGTGCGCGCACGCTCTGGGCGGCTGGCCGACGTGGCGGGCTTTCGCCTGCCGGGGGGATGGTATGCGGTGGCGCTTGGCCCCTATACCACCGAAGCGGCGACGGCAAAGATGCAACAGTTGAAAGGTACGGGCGAGATCCCGGCCGACAGCTTTATCATGTTCACCAATCAATACGGTCAGCAATTCTGGCCGGTGGGGGCTGGCGCGACCAATCCGGTTATCGAACCCGCGACGGACCCGGAACCGACCCAGGCGACCGAGCCGGGGGCCGATCCGCAAGCGTCTGAGGCCACCAATACAGACCAGGCGACCGGCGACACCGGTGACTCTGTGGCCACACAAACCCCGGTGGTAGTCGAGGCCCAGGAGCCAACGCCGACACTGGTCCTGGATGAAACCCCGGCACAGGCCCGCGCAAGCGAGCGGCTGCTGACGGATCCGCAATTGCAGGCCTTGCAAATCGCGCTGCGGCGTGGCGGGTTTTATGACGGGGCGATTGATGGTGATTTCGGCCCGGGAACCCGCGCGGCAATGGCCCGCTGGCAACAGGCGCAGGGTTTGGAGCCGAGCGGTATTCTGACGACCATGCAACGCGCCAAATTACTGGCCGAGGCTGGCATGGTTGCGCCGGGGCAGGATATCACCCAGATCGACCCGGCGGACCTTCCCGATGAAACCCCGGCAGAGGCCCGCGCCAGCGAACGCCGCTTGACCGGCGAGGAACGCCGGGCGTTGCAGGAGGCGCTGAAATGGGCCGGGTTCTATGATTCCGGGATTGACGGCGCGATCGGGCCCGGCACCCGCAAGGCCATGGCCAATTGGCAAACCGCCCGTGGCCACGAGCCGAGCGGTATTCTGACCACCCGCGAGCGCGCCGAGTTGCTGGGCGAGATGCAGGCGGCAATCGACAGCCTGGGCCTGAAGGTGGCGCGCGATAATGGCGCCGGAATTGAAATGGCGCTGCCGCTGTCGATGGTTGCCTTTGACCGTTACGAGGCGCCGTTTGCCCATTATTCCAGCATCAACGACAGCAAGGTTCGGGTGGTCCTGATCAGCCAGGCCGGCGACCAGAACACCTTGTTCGGGCTGTATGACATCATGCAAAGCCTGGAAATCGTCCCGCTGAACGGAGAGCGCAGCCGCAAGGCCAGTGAATTTACCATTTCCGGTTCGGACGATAGCATTCTGTCCTATACCTATGTGAAACTGGTCGAGGGGGCGGTCAAGGGCTTTACCCTGATCTGGCCCAAGGACGGGGACCTGCGCCTGCACGATATGGCATTGCAACAGATGCAGGCAAGCTTTGCCTCGATCCCTGGCGTGGCCCTGGCCGACAATGCCGGGCTGGACCAGGCAACGCAAAGCATCGACCTGATGAGCGGGCTGGAAATTCGCCGCCCGACGATCTCGCGCTCGGGTTTTTACGTCAGCGAAGCGGGCGCGGTGCTCACCAGTGCCGAGGCGGTTTCCAATTGCGGACGGGTGTCGATTGACGAGGTCTATGATGCCCGCGTCGTTGCTGTCGATCCGGTGGCGGGGCTGGCGATTCTACAGCCAAATGACCGCCTTGCACCGGTTGGCGTGGCCCGGCTTTTGCAGGGAGACCCGCGACTTGGCGCTGCTGTCGCAGTGGCGGGCTATCCGTTTGAGGGGGCGCTCAGCGCGCCGACTCTGACCTTCGGCACGCTGGCGGATGTGCGCGGCTTGCAGGGCCAAGAGAGCCTGGATAGGTTGGAGATGACCACGCAGGCCGGCGACGCCGGCGGCCCGGTTCTGGGGCCAAGCGGGGCGGTGATCGGCATGCTGATGGCCCGCCCGGGCGAAGGCCAGCAAATGCTGCCCGATACGGTCAACTTTGCGGTGAAATCCAACGTGCTTGCGGCGTTCCTTGGTGGCAATGGCGTGTTTGCCAACACTGCCACAGGTGGCCCGGCGCTGGATCCGATCGACCTGTCGGCGATGGCCGCCGATATGACCGTTCTGGTCAGTTGCTGGAACTAAAGTGTTTCGACATTGAGGCACGACAATACGTCGAAACGCCCACCCCCTCTCGGTGTCGTGGGCGTTTCACGTTCATGTTGCGGCTGAGCAGATTTGGGTATTCGGGCGGTGAGGCGCGGCAGGGTTTGCACCACAAACGCGGCCGCCCTTCCAGGGGCATTCGAGGTGGTCAGGCACGCTCTTACCTGTCAGCGTTTGCCCAAGCGCTGAAACCGATATCAACACGCTACGCTTGTCGCAGGATGCGTGGCGCGGCTCTTTCATCTTCCGTAAAATACTCCGGGGGGTTCCGGGGGGCTGGCCCCCCGGCCGGTCGCCCGCG
>CAYSBG010000325.1:0-3044 GCA_964429125.1 uncultured Aliiroseovarius sp. | reverse complement strand
TTTCGTCGCCAAGCTCGCGCTGAATCGCTTTCATCTGCTCGTTCAGATAATACTCACGCTGGGTGCGCTCCATCTGGCTTTTCACCCGGGTCTTGATCTTTTTCTCGACCCGCAAAACCGACATTTCGCCCTGCATCAGCCCGTAAACCTTCTCAAGCCGCTCGGCCACATTGAGGGTTTCCAGCAGCTCTTGTTTCTGCTCGATTTCAACGCCCAAATGCCCGGCGACAAGATCGGCGAGCTTGTCCGGCTCGTGGGTTTCGGCAACCGCGGCCATGGCCTCTTCGGGGATGTTTTTCTTGGCTTTGGCGTAGCGCTCAAACTCCTCGCCAACCGAACGCACCAACGCGGTCACCATTTCGGCGTCCCCCGGTACTTCTTCAAGCCATTCGGCATGGGCCTCAAAAAAATCATCGTTATCAAGGTATTCGACGATCCGCACCCGCGCCTGACCCTCGACCAGAACCTTGACCGTACCATCCGGCAATTTCAAGAGCTGCAGCACATTCGCCAGAACCCCGGCGCGATAGATCCCCTCGGAAGTCGGGTCATCATCAGCCGGGTCAATCTGGCTCGCCAGCAGGATTTGCTTGTCGTCCGCCATCACCGCTTCCAGCGCGCGCACACTTTTTTCACGTCCGACAAACAGCGGCACGATCATATGCGGAAAAACCACAACGTCCCGCAGGGAAAGCACTGGATAGGGTTGGCTCAATTGCTCGCTCATGTAGTGTCCTTATTCTTTGGGCCGACAGCGCATCCCCCATCATGGCAGGCAGGCTGTCTCCTGTTCACGGGTTGTTAATTGGGGTCTTGCGCCGCCATTTTCAACAGGTGCCGATTGCCGGCATTTTGCCCTTTGGCGCGGCGCGGGACAAGGGCAGACTTGGGTTTGCCGCAAAAATAAGCGGAGGATTTGAAGTTTTCCGCCCTGCCAGGGCATGCATCATCGGGTCAGTTCATAAATGGTTAACCCCAATCGCGTGTCGCGTTCCTGCAAAACTCCGGCAAGGTCAGCGCCTTCGGCCAGCGCGCGCGAGGTAACAAACACCCGGCCCGTCTCGGGCAGGATCAACGGGTCCTTGAAATCACGCCAGTCATAGACCGCAGCGGGCGAAAACAATTGCTGATAGCCGATGCAGATATAGCCGCAGCTATCAACGATCAGGTCACCTTTGGCGGCGTTTTCGATCACCCATTGGTTTTGCATATACCAATAATCACTGTCCTGGCGGGCAAACCCCACCATGGCGCCAAACAGGTTGGCAACAAACAGCGGGGCCAGGAATAGCCCGATCAGCACTCGCGCACGCCCGGCGTTTATGAACAGCAGCACAAACAGGCTGGGCAGAACCGCGATCCAGAATTCCTTGTTGGTCGGCTCCCAAAAGGTAATGGCGACAAAGCTGATCACCACATGCACAAACAACAGCAGGCTGAGCCCCTGGCCATCGCCACCGCGCAGCATCCCGATCACCGCGCGGCCAATCAGGCCCAGCAGGCCCGCAACACTGGCCCCCGTCAACGCGACAAGCGGCCAAAAGCCAAGTTGCAGGCCATTTTGGGCCAGAAACACCTCTTCGTCAAACAACCGCCCGGGAAACACCCGCTCGGCCAGGGCAAGAAAACTCTCATTGCCAAACAGGAACGTCGTCGACCAGATTGTCGTGCCCAACCCCAGCACTGATTTTACCGGCGAGGCGATGGTGAATGGCACCCAAAGCCCATATTGTGCCAGACCGCGTGCCCAAAGCACGGTTTCCACTGGCGAGCGATGGTCGAGCAGGGCGAAGCTGACGAAAAAATACGCGCCCAGGACAAAGGCCGAATAGGCCAGCCCGAAAACAAAAGCCTGCCGGATACCGGCGGCTTTGCGCCCGGCAGGCAGACGCAGGGCATACAGGAACAACGTGAGGTTCGCAGCCACCGCCAGAAACAGGTTCTGCTGGTGAAACAGCGTTGCCAGGGCAACCAGAAATGCCGCCCACAAGCTGGCGCCAGGCGGCGGGGTCCGGGCCTGTTCCAGGCGAACATTCAGGCGATGGACGGCACAAAGCCCGCCGACGATGAACGGCAGCGGAAGGCCGTAAGTATCTGGCATCATGATGTAAAGCCAGAATCCAAAGCTGAAACCGACGGCAAGCGTCGCGCCTAACGGGGCCAGCAAACCACCAGTCACCCGCGCGGTCAGACACCATATCAGCATGAGCGTCACCAGTCCGGCAATCAGGCTCAATACCTGCATGGTGACAAGGGTAGAAACCCCGAACCCCAGCCCGTTTAGGGCCACGAAAACCAGGCGCCCCAGCGGTTCGATCAACAGGTGGTTCGGGTGCCATTGCGGTGCCCCGCGGGCTACCCGCTCGACATACCATACCGCGTCTTCGCCTTCGGTGAAATTCTGTGGAAAGGTGAGCAGATACAGCAGGGTGAACCCGACCAACACCAGCAAAAGCGCAGCAAATGGCGCAGGCTGCGCGTGCCCTTTGTGCAATTCAAACCCGTTTGACATCTTACCCTCGGCACACCTGCCCCCGGCGCGATGTAACATGGTTAGCGGCTGTTTACCAAGAATTGGTTGAGAAACAAGCTGTTGCCAAGACGCGTTCAGAGCGGCTCTATATCGCCCTTGCCACGATCCGCATGAAATTCCCGTTCGAACTGGGCAAAACGTCCGGCCGAAATTGCCGCGCGCATTTCGGCCATAAGCTCTTGATAATAGTGCAGGTTATGCCACGTCATCAGCATCGAGGCGATGATTTCGCGGGCGCGAAACACATGGTGCAAATAGGCGCGGCTATAACCAGAACAGGCCGGACAGGTGCAGGCCTCATCCAACGGGCGGGGATCGTCCGCGTGGCGGGCATTCTTGATGTTGACCACCCCGCGCCGGGTAAAGGCCTGCCCGGTCCGCCCCGAACGCGACGGCAAAACGCAATCCATCATGTCGATGCCACGCTTCACCGCGCCGACGATATCGTCAGGCTTGCCCACCCCCATCAAATAGCGCGGCCTGTCCGCAGGCAACAAGTCCGGCGCATAGT
>CAYSBG010000324.1:0-3048 GCA_964429125.1 uncultured Aliiroseovarius sp. | reverse complement strand
CGAAGCGCGGCTGTTGCTGGGCCATGACAAATGGCAGGCGATGCGCCCACAAGTGCGCCGCGCGCTTCGCGCCGGTTTTACGCCGATCATCAACGCCATGGCAGCGACCGGGGTGGTGAGCCTGCCTGGCATGATGACCGGGCAGATCCTGTCTGGCGTCGATCCGCAAGAGGCCGTGAAATACCAGTTGCTGATCATGTTTCTGATCGGCGGGGCGACCGGGCTTGGGGTTTTGGGCGCGGTCCTGGGCGCTGCCTGGCGGATGAGCGATCCGCGCCACCGCCTGCGCCTGGACCGGCTGGGCAAAACCCGGCCATAGCGCATGTCACACCAAATTGAATTTGGCCGCCGGCCAAATACACGATCCTGGCAAGGCGCGATACGCTCTGGAAAATTACATTCGGACAGAAAAAGGCGCGTGTGAAACGCGCCTTTCGATTGCGAAACCTGCCGGGAACATGTGCAGGCGCCGCGAGCCGTCTGTCATTACCGACCCCAGGTACGCACCTGGCCACAATCCATATGGACAAAGTTCGAACCGGAATACTTGCCGACGCCGCCGGCGTTACAGGCTCGTGCGGCGCGATAAATCTGATTGACCGAGCGGTTTTTCAAGCGCACATCGTTGGCTTGGCCCTTCATGTGCAGGCTGGCCTTGGCCACCCCACGCGACCGGGCACGCAACATCGCATTGGTCGCCGGGGTGCGGTAGCCGGACAAGAGCAGATAAGGCTCGCTCACATCCAGGAGCGAATGGCTGGCGGCGATGATGTCAATCGTGCGGGTGTCCATGCCAATCGTCTTGTCTTCTCGCCAATCGCGCATGAAGTAGTTCACTTCTTTCAACGCTTCGGTGATGTATTCGCCTTCGACCCAGTAGATGGTGTTGAGCATTTCCCCGGTCCGGCCCGAATACATGGCGATGCGACGCACATCGCCTGCGCCACGCAGAAAGCCCGCCGCCTTGGCGAAAGTCGGTGCCGCGGTGATCGTTGTCGCCGCGAACGCCCCAAGCAGGCCTCGGCGCGTCATGCCAATTGTTGATTTATTACTCATCTGTCCCAGCGTGTCCCGTCGCTTGCGGTATCCCGGCCCGTGTCCTGCGAGCCATTCTTCCGCGTTACTTTCCAGCGGGCGTTTCGGTTGTTTGCAGCCCGATTACGCCGTTTGGAATGCTACCTCATCCCCGAGTGCAGGGCGGTTATGGCATACCTCGAATCACAGGCCAAGGGCAGATTTTCCCCGAAGCGCCATTTCAAGAGAAATCGGCAAAAACTTGCTTAAAACTATATTCGAGGGGTAAAGCGTGGCATTTGCAAAACACTCCAGTGGGGGAAGGTCAGGAAAACCTGACCTATACACCTTTGTGAGTGGACTCCTGTGGCGGATTTGGCGAGAAAATCAGGCAGGACCAAGTAAGAAACGCACATCTATTGCCGAGGATAACATGACCTTTTCACGCGCTGCCTCCCCGACAAAGCCATTCCTGAAACTGCTGGTGGGGGCGGTGTTGCTTGTCCTTGGCGGTTTGTTCACTGTTGTACCGGCGCAGGCGGCGGGGCAATCTTCGATCCCTGCCTTTGCCCAAGCGGTGGCCGAAGCGGCCGCCAATGACGAAGACATCGCCGCATTTTACCGCGACAACGGCTATACGGCGATTTGGACCGATACCAGCGACGTTGCCCAGGCGCGCCGAGAAGCGCTGTTTAATGCCTTGCTACGCGCCGGGGATCACGGCCTGCCGGTTGCCAGCTATAATCTGGCGCAGCTCGAAGCCGAAATGCGGGCGATTTCCAGTCCGCGGGAAAAAGGTCGGGTGGAATTCGAACTCAGCCGCTTGTTCCTGCTATATGCGCGCCAGATTTCCACTGGTATCCTGACACCCAAACAGGTGGATGCGGGTATTGTTCGCGAGGTGCCGCTGCGCGACCGCACCGAACTGCTGGCGAGCTTTGCGGCCGCCAATCCAGGCCGTTTCCTCAAGCAATTGCCGCCCAAAGCCCCGGAATACGCTCGCCTGATGCGTGAAAAGCTTAATCTGGAGCGGCGGATGCGCTCTGGCGGCTGGGGGCCAACGGTGCAGGCAGGCTCGTTGCGACCCGGGCAAACCGGTAACGCGGTGATCTCTTTGCGCAACCGGCTGATTGCCATGGGCTATATGGAGCGTTCAGCCACCCAGACCTATGATAGCGCCATGCAGCGCGCGGTGCAGGAATTTCAGGTTGATCACGGGATAGAGCCGGACGGGATTGCCGGCAATGACACGATCCGTCAGATCAACGTCGGCGTCGAAAAACGCCTGGCCTCGATCGTTGTTGCCATGGAACGCGAACGTTGGATGAATATCGAGCGGGGCAAACGCCATATTTGGGTCAATCTGACCGATTTCTCGGCGAAAATTATCGACGATGGCAAGGTGACCTTCCGCACACGCAGCGTTATCGGCCAGAACTCCGGCGATCGGCGCAGCCCGGAATTCTCCGACATGATGGAATATATGGAAATCAATCCGTATTGGAACGTACCGCGCTCCATCGCAACGCGCGAATACCTGCCGGCGATGCTGTCCAACCCTGGGGCGGCCGGGCATTTGCAGCTTGTGGATGGGGCCGGGCGGGTTGTGCCGCGGTCGGCGGTGGATTTTTCCGCCTACACGCCGGCAACGTTTCCCTTCAACCTGCGCCAACCTCCGTCCCGGGGAAATGCGTTGGGGTTGGTAAAATTCATGTTCCCCAATCGCTATAACATTTACCTGCACGACACCCCGTCCAAAAGCCTGTTCCTGCGGGATGTGCGCGCATTCAGCCATGGCTGCATTCGCCTGCAACAGCCATTTGATTTTGCCTATGCGCTGCTGGGCCCGCAAACCGAGGATCCGGTCGGTGTCTTCCAAAGCGCACTGCAATCGGGCCAGAACACCCGGATCAACCTGGAGCCGAACGTGCCGGTGCATCTGGTCTATCGCACCGCCGTGATGCCGGCCACTGGCCACGCGGAATATCGCCGCGATATCTATGGCCGCGACGCCAAGATTTTTGCCGCCCTGCA
>CAYSBG010000323.1:0-3054 GCA_964429125.1 uncultured Aliiroseovarius sp. | reverse complement strand
CCGCCTCGGTGCCAATTTTGACCACATTGCCGAGGCCCGAATGGAGATCGAACAGGCCCGGCTTCTGTGTCTCAAGGCCGCTTGGGTAATGGATCAGGGCGACATTCGCGCAGCAGCGCCATGGATACATCAGATCAAGGTTGTCGCCCCCAACATGGCTTTGAAGGTCACCGACATGGCGGTGCAAATGTTTGGCGCCGAAGGAATTTCACAGGATACCGACCTGGCCAAACAATGGACCGCGTTGCGTACGCTACGCCTGGCCGATGGGCCGGATGCGGTGCACCGTCGACAAGTCGCGCGGGCAGAGCTGCGAAAATACACCCAAGAGCGTGTCTGAACACCGCGTTAGAGCCTGTCGCACCAAATCGAATTCGTCCGGAGGGGCGAACGCATTTGCTTGCGCAAACGCTACCTCGCCCCGCCAGCCGAATACCGGAAACTGATCGGGCGCGACACGCTCTAAAAGGGTATATCGCCTGGCCGCTTGCATTGAAAACCTGTGGCGCGAAGCGGCGCATTTTGGATAGGCCCGGGGTTATGGGGCGCATTTCCGGCAAAACGGCGTGAACGGGAGAATATCCAGCCGCTCCGGGGAAATAGCCTCACCACATTTCACACAATAGCCAAATTCCCCTTCCGCGATGCGCCCATATGCAGCTTTAATTCTGGCAATTTCCTCTTGCGCCAGTTTGCCTTCATGCTCCAATACCTCGTCACCTTCGCGTTCGGTTGCCAATTCTTCCCAATCCCTGGATTGGTGAGAGTCCAGTTCGGCGTCGATTTCCAGCAAACGAGCGTTGAGCTCGGCTTCCCGTTTGTTCAGGATTGCCTGATACTTGGCAATATTGACCATAATCTCTCTCCGCCAGTTTCACGCGATCTTGCCTTGCAACCGACAAAGGTCGCCTTGATACATATCAAGCGACGTGCTCACAGTTTTGATAGATCTGGCAAATTTTCGAGATCGGGCGCGGCCCCCTCCCCATTGCCCAAAGCGCCGAGGTCTGGAAGCTCGTCGGTTTCACCATGCAAATCAAAATCAGCCATATCCCCCAAGTCACCCAACCCGCCGGGATCTGACGGCTCTTCTGGTGGCAGTGATATGCTTTCGCCCGGCGCCTCTCCTGGCGTGGGTTGTGTCGCGGCCAAATTCGGCGCATTGAATTCCTGCTGTGCGGGGCTTTCAGTATTTTCATGTTCCGCGCAGCTGCCGGTCAGGCGAACGGCCCGAAATCCCTCCGTTTGCCCCAACTGACCCATGCTTATCATATCTCCGTTCAGGTCGCAAAAAACCACCTGGCCAATCGCTTCGCGCGGGAGCAATATTTGCATACCCGGACGCATCCCGGTGACTTCTGAGAGGGGCATTTTGTGTCGCGTCAGTATCGCCTCAAGCTCCACCGGAGCACATTGCACCAGATCGACGAATTGTGCGTGCCATTTCTGCGCGTCAGGGGTTGCGGTTGCGCCCGCCACCTCGCAAGGCAGAAGCAGGGAAACCTGTCCTTGTTTTGCGCCTGTCCCAAATTCCGCCTGCACATTGAAAAGCCGGAAAGGCACGTCCGGCAAGGTCATTTCCACCTCCCGCGCATCGGCAAGCTTCTGGCGATAACCATACCCTTCCAGGCTAGCCGCTGCCTCCAGCTCGGCCTCAAAGGCCACTTGCGAAAACAAGGCCAGGAGCCGGTTGATAAAACCGGAGACCAACAACGCATCCGTGCGCGTCGGTATACGCTCCGGCGCGGGGTGCGGTACCACCCGCCCGGTTGTTTGCATTTCAATAAAGGCAGCCAGGCTTTGTGCATCAAAGATCAGCAGCCCATATTGCTCTTGTGGCCCTTCGAGCAATGTCAACAGGGCATTTTCCGGCAGACTTTCCAACAGTTTGCCGATGGTCGTACGCGCCTGGCCAACCCGGGTCGCGGCGGCGACAAGATCTATTTCTTCCTGCGCTGCCTGCGCAAAAGCTGTTTTTAGCGCACGCGCCATATCAAACCGGGGTATTTCCGGCGGCGGCCGACCGACCCCGGCCATTCGCCTGATGACACTCACCTTTTTATCGCCGTCCGCCATTGCTACCCTTTTCCGAACCACAAGAACAGGATGCGGCAGAAAGGTTAATAACCCGTTGAGATGCGCCCACTCACTGGCCTTTTTGCGCCTGCGGATGGGTTACCCGAAACGCCGCACCGCCCTGGCCCGGCAAATACTCCACCGCGCCCCCCAAACGTTCCATGATTTCGCGGCAGATCGCCAAACCCAGACCAGCGCTGCCCGCAGCGGCCTGATCGGACAGACGCGAAAACTTCTCAAAAATCACTTCCCGCGCCTCAGGGGCAATTCCCGCGCCGTTGTCCACAAGGTCAATAAACACCATATTTCCCAGTTCAGACACGCGAATTTCCAGAACCGGCCCGTTTGAAGCGTTATATTTCACCGCGTTGGCGATCAGGTTGATAAACACTTGGGCAAGGCGCCCGGGATCGGTATGAAGCTGGGTGGATTCCGCATTGTGATCACGAATAACCCTGACCTCACTTTCTGTGATCACAGACGCCGTGGATGCAAGTGCCCGATCAAGGATCTCCGATACAGGCACGTCCTGAAGATCCATGCTGACCTGGCCATTTTCCAGCACAGAAAGGTCAAGGAGATCGTCCAGAAGTCGGGTCAAACGGATTGTTTCGTCCTGAATAACCCCGGCATATTTCTGCCGCTCTGGCGGCGCCAGACCTTCGCCTTCCTCTGTCAGAATTTCGGAAAAGGCCCGGATCGAGGTCATCGGCGTGCGCAATTCATGGCTGATCTGGCTGAGGAACGCGTCTTTTTGCACCGATAGCTGGGTCAGTTTTTCATTGGCCATTTCCAGTTGGCGGGCAGTGCGTGAAAGCTCGTCCTGCTGCGCCTCAAGGCGGGCCGAATATTCCAGCACCTGCTGGGTTTCGTCGGCCACGGCCATCAGGTCATCCACCGACACCGCAGCCCCGCCAGTGATCTGACCAATCATCGCATGCGCCGTCGCTGCACCGACCGATCCGGCCAGCTCGCGCC
>CAYSBG010000322.1:0-3075 GCA_964429125.1 uncultured Aliiroseovarius sp. | reverse complement strand
GTGGACAGGCTGGTCAAAAACCAGAAGCCCGCCCTTCAGGGTGATCTGCGTTGCCGCTGATCGCCTTGTAGCCGCGCTATAGCAGCGTTCGCTCCACCACCCACCAGGCGCCGATGATGGCGATGGCTACGGAAACCGGAATGGCGATCACCCGGCGATACCATTCCTTTTTGCCAAACCACAGGCCGACGCTGAAAAAAGCCCCGGCGATGATGGTCAACTGGCCAAGTTCAACGCCAATATTGAACCCGATCAGCGCCGGGATAAAGGCATTTTGCGGCAGGCCGAACTCTCCCAGCACCGAGGCAAAGCCCAATCCATGTAAAAGCCCGAAACCAAACACCACAAACGGGCGCCAGCGACTCAGTCCCGAGGTGAAAATATTTTCGACCGCAACAAAGGTAATGGACAGGGCAATCAGCGGCTCGACAATGGCGGGAGAGACGCTGACAATGCCAAGCGCGGCCAAGGCAAGGGTGATGGTATGGGCCACGGTAAACGTGGTTACCTGGGTGAGCAGCGGTCGCATTTGCGTGGACAGGAAAAACAGCCCCAGAACGAACAGGATATGATCAACGCCCAGCGGCAGGATATGGCGAAACCCGACCGGCACATAGCTGGCGAACGCCTGCCAGCCGGATTGCGCGCCGCCGCCGGACAAGGCGATCTCATCGCTGGTTTCCCCCCCTTGCAGAAACCCGGTATAGGGTGCCTCGACCCCCTGCTGGCGCAGGACGATACCGCCATATTGCGGCACCCAGCGGAAGGTGACGTTTTGTGCGCCAGCCGGCAGAGTGGCGCTCAGGTTCAGGATCGAATCGCGGGCCAGGGCCGGGTCCTCGGCCGGGATGACCTCGACGCTGTCCAGCCCCAGCTCCAGCGGTGCATTTCCGGCCATCAGCATGATCCCCTCGGCCATTTGCGGCCAAAACGTGCGGGCCTCGGCGGCGAATGCTTCTGGTGACATGGCGCGCAGCCTGTCATAGGTGGCGGCCTCGGGCGCGTCATTGGTATCAACGGTATTTTCCAGGTCGATCCCGGCCAGAATGCCTTCCAGTGGCAGGCGGATGCTCAGGGTCAGGCGTTGGCCGTCCTGCTCCAGATCGGCAATCGCCGGCACGACTTCGTGGGCCTGAACGGGTGAAATTGACAGAAACGTGATCCATACCGCGCCCAGAATCGCCAGCGCTCTTGACAGCACCGCACCGGTGCGCATCCTGAAAGCCTTGCTTTCAAACCCACGGGATATGGCCATGCAGGTTGCAGAAATTACTTTAACACAGCGCGCCAAGGCATTGCTATTCATATTGTTTTCCCTGTTGCCTCCCCTGCCCCTTGCCGCCCATGAATTATGGTTGCAGGCCCAGGAATATATGGTTGCGCCGGAAAGTAGGCTGGTGATCGACATTGTCAACGGGCAGAAATTTCGCGGCCATGCATTACCATACTTGCCAAATTCGACAATCCTGCTGGCAGAGGTGGTTGACGGGGGGATCACCGACCTGGCCCCGCGCCCGGGGGATCGCCCGGCATTGGACATGATGTCCGGGCCAGAAGGGCTGCGCGTGGTGGTGTATCAGTCGACGATTGCCACCCTGACCTATCGCGAGTTCGAGAAATTTCTGGGCTTTGTCGCGCACAAGGACCTGCCAACCTCGCGCGCGGGCCATTTGGCGCGTGGATTGCCGGAAACCGATTTCAAGGAAAGCTACGCGCGCTTTTCCAAGGCGCTGATTGCGGTGGGCAATGGCGCCGGGGCCGACCAGCGCCTGGGGCTGGAAACCGAGCTGGTGGCGCTGGCCAACCCCTATACCGACGCGTTGGCGAACGGGTTGCCGGTGCAATTGTTTTACCAAAACACCCCGCGGGTGGACGCGCAGATCGAGATTTTCGAGAAGAATCCTGATGGCGAAGTGTATATTTCGACCGTGCGAACCGATGGCGAAGGCATTGCCATGATCCCGGTTCTGCCGGGAAATACCTATATGCTCGACGCCGATGTCCTGCGCGAGCCAGACCAAGAATTGGCCGCAAAAACCGGCGCGGTATGGGAAAGCCTGTGGGCCAACCTGACCTTTGCGCTGCCCGAAACCCGGCCCGGGGCGGATTGACGCCGCGCGCCTGTCGGGCCATTGAGGGCGGGTGAACAAGCAAACGGACATACTCTGCATTGGCTCGGTTCTTTGGGACGTGATCGGGCGCTCGCCGGTGGCGTTGCATCTGGGCGCGGACATGCCCGGACGCATTACCCGCCTGCCCGGCGGCGTGGCGATGAACATCGCCATGACCCTGACCCGGTTCGGACTGACCCCTTCGGTGCTGACTGCCATTGGCCAGGACGAAGAGGGCGAAGACGTGCTCCAGCTCGCGGTGTTCCCAGGCGATCAGTTCCACCGAGGAGGAGCGGGTCGCCCCGGCGAGACCAGCGAGGAACTGCCGCAGGCGGTGGAGGGAGGACACGGGGTCAGTCCTCGGCGACGAGGGGTCGCCCGCCGGCCGCCGCGATCTCCCGGCGGGCGAGACCGGCCAGGAGCCAGTTCCCCTTGCCGGCGAACTCCCAGGTCTTCCACGAGAGGGCGGACAGCGTCACCACGTACATGAACGCGGTCGGCAGCAGCAGGAAGGCGGTCGGCCGGGCACGATGGGTCATCCAGGCGAGGACGGCGAGGAAGGCGAGCGCCGCCAGGAGCTGGTTCGCCGCGCCGAACAGGGGCCAGATCGTCCGCTCGCTGCCCGAAAGGGCGAAGGCACCGCCCAGTACCACGGTCACCGTCGTGGCCAGGTAGCGGTTCCCGGCCAGGCGGCGCCGCACGTCCGCCGCGGCGCCCGCGGCGCCGGGAAGGGGAGTGAGGAGCTCCTGGAAGGCGAACCGGGCGATCCGCGTCGCCGTATCCAGGCTGGTGAGGGCGAACTCCGCCACGGCCACCGAGGCGAAGGTGATCCCCGCTGCCAGGGAGATCCGCCCTCCCGACACGGTCTCGAGAAACCCCCCGATCCCGCCGGCAAAGACCGGGATCGCCCCGTGGGCCACGTGGGCCTCGTAGTCCCCGCGGGCCAGGATCGCCGCCGTCACGA